>JAFGVL010000051.1 GCA_016938015.1 Paludibacteraceae bacterium | reverse complement strand
TAACAAATAGAATTCTATCCACAGTTGAGCCGACAGAAAGCTATATTCAAAGGTAGTACAATTCAGTTATAGAACAAGCTTTTATTAGAAAAAAGAAGGCTCAATTGTGGAGAGAATTGAGTTGAACGTGCCCGTTTTCAAATCTATGGGTTTTGTATGCTGGTTTTTCTTTCGGAATTTTAATGTAGGATGGATTTTGGTATGATATTTTTGCTCTTTTTTCATTTTTCTACCATTTTTACTTCAGTTTAAGGCATAATTTCTCCCGTGTCGATTTTTATTTCGTTTTCATTTAGTGTGAAGGTTTTCAAAGAACGTTTGCTTTGTTGTTGTATTTTCAACTGTCGTTTATCTGTTTTGGTAAATTAATTTTATCAGCCCAAATTTCGGGTACCATTATTGAACCGCAATGCTTACAGGGTTTAAAATAGGTACTCAGTCGCCTGATTATCGGATGTTCTGTTGTTTGTGGTTCCTGCGGTGCCTTATGTTTTCCTTCCCTTGCAAGTGCGTCAATAGCTTTTTCGTGTTTGTGGCTTCGTTGGCGATTGGCTGAAAATCCAAAATATCGAATTTTATAAAATCTCTGGGGTAAAACATGTTGCAAAAACCTACGTATAAATTCCAATGCCGGTAATGAGATTACCTGTTGCTTGCCTTTGTTGCGATAATTTTTGATTTTAAAATGCACCCGGTTATCCTGTATTTTAACCACACGTGAATTCGATATAGCAATGCGATGGGTGTAATTTCCCAAATATGCAATTACATGCTTTGGGCTAGAAAAGGGTGCCTGAGCATAAACCACCCATTTTTTAGCTTCTGTATCTGCAAGCAGTTGTTGCTGGTTTTCAACAGTTCTAAAATCCGGTTTTTGTATCAACTTTTTTAATTGTTGCATAAAGCATCCTTTAAACACAGCCGACATAGCTTTTACCGAAGCAAAATACCGTGAATGTGTAAATATCCACTCCATTTCGTCTTCCGACAAGCCTCCGGCTGCAAGCACCAAATGAAGGTGTGGATGAAACGACAGGTTTTGACCCCATGTGTGCAAAATTGCCATTCCCCCGGGTTGAGCGCCCAACCAACGTGGGTCTCTTGCAAATTTAGATACCGTATAAAACACCGACTTAAATAGCAAATCGTACAATAATGCTTTATTATTTATTACGATACTATTTAAGCTATGTGGCAGAGTAAATACCAAATGAAAATACTTTACCGGAAGTGCTTCCTTTTCTCTTGCATTGAGCCATCGTATTTTGGCCGCGTGTTGACATTTAGGGCAATGACGGTTGCGGCACGAGTTATAGCTTTGTCTTACCGAACCACAATTCAGGCAGACATCGCGATGTCCACCCAATTCTGCCGTTCGGCAGCTCGTTATGGCTTTGTATGCTTTTTGTTCCTGTTCAGATAACTTATGCGTTTGCAAATATTCGCTTTTGTATTTTATGAAAATATCAGCAAGTTCAGGATTTGAGGCTTGCTGGTTCATTTCTGCTTATCTTTAAATATTGTATCCAAAGGATGCTTGCCTTTTAATTCGGGCGTTTGCCTGAGGTGCAAATAAATCATGGTCGTCTTGAGCGAGGTATGACCCAACAGATTTTTTATATGCACTATATCCAATCCGTTTTCCAACAGATGGGTGGCAAAGCTGTGCCGCATAGAGTGTATTTTAATGTGTTTTTTAATGCCGGCTTTTTTTACCCCTTTATCAATGATTTTACGTACTGAATTTTCAGAATACGGATGGCCTGCTTTCATGCCTTCAATCAAATACACTTTGGGACGGTAGGCCCTCCAATAATCACGCAACAGATTCAGACAAACTCTGGAAAGTAGCGTATAGCGGTCTTTTTGACCTTTGCCTCCACGAACCCTTATCTGCATCCGGGAACTATCAATGTCTGTGACTTTAAGGTTTAGAAATTCCGATATCCTAAGACCCGAGGTATACAACAGCATTAAGATGGCTTTATGTTTAAGGTTTTCTGTTGATTCTATCAATTTTCGGACTTCTTGCTGTGATAAAATTACCGGTAGCTTTTTGGGAAGTTTTGGGCGCGGAAACTTACCAAAATTATGTGCTATGCCTAGGGTCCTGTTGTATAAAAATTTTATACAGGCCAATGAGCCATTTACATAAGATGAACTGCTTTTTTTGATTTGCAGTTGCCAATGCATGTAGTCTTTTAGTTCCTCGGTGCTTATCTCTGAAATTTCTTTTTCTAAAAAATAGTTGAAAAAGTTTTTCAAATGTAATTGGTAGATGCTTACAGTATTAGGACTGTAGTTACATATTGCCAAATCGCGGTTAAAGCGTTCATTTAGTAAATTCCGATTTTCCATACATGTAATTTTTAGATTGTTTATCTATGTATTACACGTAAATTCTAACTTTTATGTTTATGATTAGTGAAAATTTAACTACCCGAAGGGTTTAGTTCAACGCCTATATTTGCACACCTACTAGTGTTTATTATTCTTATATTTTAAAAAAAAACTAGGTATCGTATTC
>JAFGVL010000050.1 GCA_016938015.1 Paludibacteraceae bacterium | reverse complement strand
GAACGAAAGAAAAATCAGTAAGGTTAGAAACTAATTTAGTGTAAAGTCTAATCTATAACTTTTGTAAAGGATGTATCTTAACGAACACAATTATGAAAGAGAGAAAAAAAACCAATAAATTCCGGGAAAAAATATTTAAACAGGTTTTTATTATAACCGATTATTTGACGCAACTCACTTCCGGGCTTTCGGGGCTAAGCCTTTTTATTTTTTCGGTTTCAGCAATACTTTTCATCCTTCTTTTCCTTTTTCATATCGGGGTTTTTCAGCAGGAGTTGCATAAAATTGACCTTTTTGGAAATTATAAAATAATTTTTCTGGTGTTATTTTTTTCAAAATATACCCATCTAATTTTAAGCTTTAAAAAAAAGAAACGCTATGTGCTGGCTTTTGATTTTATCGTTTTCCTTTTTAGTATGGGAATTTTGTTTTTCAACAGTAGTGCTTTTTCTTTGTTTCACCATGCAGGTGTTTTTTTTACAGGGGATGTTGCATTAATCCTGGCTTGTTTTTTATTGATAATTACAGAAGCTGATATTATTTTTTCAGGGTTTAATTCATTTAAAATTCCACCTGCCCTTTTATTTGTACTGAGTTTTTTATTTATAATATTGATTGGTTCCGGATTGTTAATGCTGCCCAAAGTGCATACTTTGCCTATTTCATATCTCGATGCCTTGTTTACTTCCACCAGCGCTGTTTGTGTTACCGGGCTTATTGTTCTCGACACTTCCACGGCATTCACAACCACTGGGCAAATCATAATTTTATTTTTAATTCAGATTGGGGGGTTGGGAATTATGACCTTTACAGGTTTTTTAGCCTATATTTTTACGGGCACGGCCTCGTTTAGCGATAGGTTGATGTTAAAAGATATCCTTTCATCAGAAAACCTGAGTAACCTGTTTAAGGTCGTAATAAAAATCATGCTCATTACATTTTTAACCGAACTTATTGGTGCAGTTATTATATATTATAATACCCCGAGCGAGATAGCCGACAAAATACTTTTTTCCTTTTTTCATTCCATCTCGGCTTTTTGCAACGCAGGCTTTTCAACCTTGCCACAGGGTTTGTCTAATGATATTATACATTTTAATTACAATATACATTTTGTTGCTGCTTTTCTGATTATTTTGGGCGGTATCGGATTTCCTGTAATGTTAGCATTGTATAAAAGTTTCACCCGATTTTTTATTACCATTTTTCGCAGTGTTCAGCATAAAAAGAAACTTTACTTTGGTAGCCGCGATATGAATACATCGATTGTTTTAACCACAACAATTGTACTTATAGTTGCCGGGACAGTTGTTTATTACTTACTCGAGAAAGATACAAGCCTGGCAGGTTTAACTACATACCAAAAAGCCGTTACCGCATTTTTTGGGAGTGTAAGTGCCCGAACAGCGGGCTTTAATACTGTTGATATTTCGTTATGGAGTTCCCCTACTGTATTTATTATGATTTTTTTGATGTGGGTAGGTGCTTCACCCGGTTCAACCGGAGGAGGAATAAAAACCACCACTTTTGCTGTGGCAATAAAGGCAGCGTTTAATTTTGTACGGGGTAGAAAAAGGCTGGAAATTGGGAACCGCGAAATTGGGACAAGTACGATCCTGCGTGTAACTGTGGTCATAATTCTTTCCATCATAATCATTTCTTCAGGTTTTTTGGCGCTGTTAATTTTTGAACCCACAAAAAATCCGGTATATTTGCTATTCGAAAGTTTTTCAGCTTTTGGCACGGTGGGGCTCAGTCTGGTAAACACCGCTACTTTAAATGAACACAGTAAATGGACTATCATTTTACTGATGTTTATTGGCCGGGTTGGTCCTGTAACCCTATTGACCGGGATTTTTATTTCGAAACGAAAAAAATATTATAAATTCCCCGTGCAGGATATAATAATAAATTAAAATAAATAAAAATGAAGTATATCGTTATTGGATTGGGCTATTTTGGAAGCACCCTGGCATCGAACCTTACCAGCCAGGGACACGAGGTTATTGGCGTAGATAACCAGTATGAAAAAATTGAAGAATATAAAGATTCAATTTCTGTGGTTATGGAAATGGAGGCTACAAGCCCACAAGCTTTAAAATCGTTGCCACTTCACGATGTGAATGCAGTAATTGTGGCTATAGGTGAGGATATTGGTTCGTCGGTTCTTATCTTGTCGTTGTTGCAAAACTCGAAGGTAAAAAGGATTATTGGGCGTGCAATTACACCTATCCACCGAAACATCCTCCATCAGCTCGGCATCAAAGAAATCATTCAGCCTGAAGAAAAGACTGCCCTAATGGTTTCATCCATCCTCCAGATAAAATACGCTCAAAATGTTTTGGAGCTTAACCACGAAAATGCCGTCGCTGAATTATTGGTCCCTGAAAAATATGTTGGGCATTCTGCTGACAGTGTAAATATTTTTACCCGATTCAAACTAAAATTAATTGCTGTTAAAATACCGTCCGGTAAAAATGAAATTTTCAGTCAACATGATGAAAATTACACTATTGAGTATAATATCGAAATTGATAGACTACTAAAAGAAAATGACATTCTGGTAGTTGTCGGAAATATTGATGATATAAAGCGGTTTACTGAATCATAACTTTAAATTTAATAAAATATGGCTTATCAGGTGATTATAGCATTTTGTATCATTATTTTATTGGCGTATCTGTTCGATATTACCGGGAAATATTCCAAAATACCCGGCGTATTGCTCCTTATCCTGCTGGGAATAATCATACGTGTTTTGGTAACAAGGGCCGGTTTGTACGTTCCCGACCTTGAACCGGTACTCCCGATTATTGGCACCCTCGGTTTGATACTGATTGTAATGGAAGCCAGCCTCGACCTGAGAATAAACAATGAAAAGAAAAAAATAATTCAAAAATCAATCTTATCTGCGGTAGTATTATTTTTCCTTTTTATCTTCATATTCTCGTACGTTCTAAATGCTTTCTTTTCAATCCCTTGGGACACCGCTTTGTTAAATGCCATTCCACTTGGAATCATTAGTAGCGCAGTTGCCATTCCCGCAGCGTCAAACATCAGCCCTGCCAATAAAGAATTTGTTGTTTACGAAAGTTCATTCTCAGATATTCTGGGAATTTTAGTTTTCGATTTTATCGTAGTCGGGTTTGTATCTGTTTCAAGCGGTCTTACAAACCTCCTGCTCGACAGCTTTGTTACGCTGTTGATTTCAATCCTGGCCACCACCGCTTTAGCCCTTTTGTTGCACAAAACCACCCACCACGTAAATTATGTAATAATAATGACTTTTATTATATTGATTTACACCCTGGCTAAATTAATCCACCTTCCGGCACTGCTTTTCGTTTTGATATTTGGACTTGTCCTTGCCAATTATCGTTTCCTTGAAATTCCTTTTACCAGAAAATTTATCAATTTCGAAAAGTTTGGGAAAGATATCGAATCATTTAAAAATATTTCGGGAGAGTTAACGTTTTTGGTTCGCTCCTTTTTCTTTATTATGTTCGGCTACCTCACGAAACTGGATGAGCTTTTAAATGGACAAAACCTCACTTTTTCAGCTGGAATAGTGCTTTTTCTTATCCTTTTGCGCTGGTTGTTTTTCAAGCAGGTAATAAAAGAACCTATCATCCCTTTACTGTTTTATGCTCCAAGAGGGCTTATTACAATTCTATTGTTTTTAAGTATCCCCGAAATTAACAGACTTGAAATCATCAACGAAGGAATTGTAACACAGGTAATTTTCATTTCCATTTTATTGTTATCGCCCGGAAATATGCTAAATAAAACAAAAACAACTTTACAGCAGTGAATATTTTCGTTTTAAATCTTTATCTTTTACAACATAAAATTAATAGAAAGCTAAAAAAGGTAAATAAAGCCACCTTATTTATAAGCACATTGGCAAAGCCTACAAGAGTCGTCGCGGTCCAAAGCCTGCCCAATTAACCGCCTTTAAGGGTGGTTTTAGGTTTGCCATCACGCAAATAAATTTGTGCTTCGTAGAAAGTTTTGTGCAGACTGTAATTTCAATTAATGATGGTTTAAATTAACAGACAGAACAAAAAAAATGAACGCCCAGTTGCTAACAAAGTGTAAAAATAGTCCTGTTTTCAGCGTTGCAACACCCTAAAAATTTTTATTGATTATTTGATATAGTTCCAACTGTTGTTCATCCATATTTAAGAGACG
>JAFGVL010000049.1 GCA_016938015.1 Paludibacteraceae bacterium | reverse complement strand
TTGAAAAAGAAAACACGATAGCTTTTGAAGAACTAAAAACTAAAAGCGAACTATCAGGTAAAAAATTTGATACCGGCTTAAAAGAATTGAGAGAGCTACAACTTATTGCAGTAGAAAAACAAGATACAGGCTTTGTAGTTTATTATAAAAACTAACAACAAAGAAACAAACAAAAGAGAAGTTAAAAAACCAATACCTGCAGCCTCTACAGTCATTCCTAATACCCACCAAATAATAACACCCGTAAAAATTGCAGTTAGTAATACACCAAGAGTAGCCAATATAACTCCTTGTGCTATAATCGGACGTATTTCTGAAAATTTGGTATCCATACCTCCCGAAAAAAGAATGATGCAAAGAGAAATAGTACCAATATTTTGAGCAACATAAATATCTTCAAATTAAATACCCAAACCATCACTTCCACTAAGCATACCCACCAAAAGGAATAACAGTAATGCAGGAACTCCGAACTTAAAACTGGCTTTACCTGCCAATATGCTTAAAAAAAAAGCCCCGATAAAACCAATAAAATTATTTCAATTTGAATACTCATTTAAACATAATTAATACGGTTAAACACACGAATAAAAAAATCACAAAAAAAACATTAACAAAAAAAACTGTAACCTGATATTTTTCTGCTGTAAGCACAAAATAATAAAAAATTAGCCGTTATAGGTGGAAATAAAAACAAACAAATTTTACATATGCTTGTTTAATAAAAAACGAAGTAGATTTAAAATGCGAGCATACTTGTAGTAAATGAAGGTATTTTTTATACATTTGCAATTCCGATAAATAATATAAAAAAAGGGGTATGAATTTTCCGGGAAAAGTAGCTGTTATAGGAGGAGGAAGTTGGGCAACCGCCATAGCAAAAATTGTACTTGCCAATGCCGATAGCATTGTGTGGTATATGCGCAGACAAGATCAAATAGATGAGTTTATCCGATTAAGCAAAAACCCATCTTACCTTACTGATGTAAAATTCGACATCAGTCGCATTCATTTCACTTCTAAAATTAACAAAGCAGTAGCACTTGCCGATACACTTATTTTTGCTACGCCATCTCCTTTTCTTAAAGCCCATCTTAAAAAACTTCGATTACCTATTCACGACAAGTTTATCATTTCGGGTATTAAAGGAATTGTACCCGAAGAAAACATGATTATGTCCGATTTTTTTAATACACACTACAATGTTCCTCTAGAAAATATTGCGGTATTAGCGGGTCCTTGTCATGCCGAAGAAGTAGCCTTAGAACGCCTATCTTACCTTACTTTTGCATGTAAAGATAGAGAAAAATCAAAATTTCTCACACAGAATTTCTCATCGAACTTTGTATTTGTAACTACTACAGAGGATGTTGATGGCATAGAATATTCGTCGGTAATGAAAAACATAGTAGCCATTGCAGTAGGTATTTGTCACGGGTTAAAATACGGAGATAATTTTCAGGCGGTACTTATATCCAACGCCATTCAAGAAATAAACCGTTTTTGTAATGCCATACACCCCATTCCTCGTAACATTAACGAATCGGCCTACTTGGGCGATTTAATGGTTACTTCCTATTCTAAGTTCAGCAGAAATCGTTTATTTGGAACCATGATTGGCAAAGGCTATTCAGTAAAAACCACCCTGATGGAAATGGAAATGATAGCCGAAGGATACTATGCTACAAAATGTATCAAAGAAATTAATGGAAAGTACCAAGTAAATTTACCAATAGTAGATGCCGTGTATAATATTTTGTACAATAGAATTTCGCCAACAATAGAAATTCGCGAATTGTCCAATAAATTCAGATAAATAACACTATAACTCCTTTTTCATTTATTGTAACACTTTTTATACCCAACCAGTATGATACAACTCAACATCGAAAAAGTTTTTCCCTTTGTTAGTAAAGAAAGCATTTTAAATTACGAAAATAAAGTGAAAGAATGTGCCGCATCTCTTGAAAAAGGAAGCGGAAAAGGAAGTGATTATTTAGGGTGGTTACACCTTCCTTCTTCTATAAATAATATACAATTTGCCGAAATTGAAGCAACAGCTAAAGTATTACGCAGTAAATGCGAAGTGGTGGTGGTTGCAGGTATCGGTGGCAGTTATTTAGGAGCAAAAGCTGTTATCGATGCCTTGTCGAATTCTTTCAGTTGGTTACAAAACACAAAAAACAATCCGGTAATTGTGTATGCCGGCAATAATATTAGCGAAGATTATCTTGCCGAATTAACCGCTTTTTTGAGCGAAAAACAATTTGGCATTATCAATATATCCAAATCGGGCACTACTACCGAAACAGCCTTGGCTTTTCGTTTGCTAAAAACACAATTAGAAAACCAAGTGGGCAAAGCCGAAGCCCAACAACGTATAGTTGCCATAACCGACAAAAGCAAGGGTGCTTTACGCCAGTTAGCCACTCAAGAAGGATACAAAACTTTTGTTATTCCCGATAATGTGGGTGGTCGTTACTCAGTACTTACACCCGTTGGTTTGTTGCCCATAGCTGTTGCCGGTTTTGATATTCGCCAATTGGTAAAAGGAGCTGCCGATATGGAGAAAAAAGGAAATAATTTACCCTTAACCGAAAACCCCATTGCCTTATATGCTGCCACACGCAACGAATTGTATAAACAAGGAAAAAAAATTGAATTATTAGTAAACTATCATCCCAAATTACATTTCGTTTCCGAATGGTGGAAACAACTTTACGGAGAAAGCGAAGGGAAAGACAACAAAGGTATTTTTCCGGCTTCGGTCGATTTTACTACCGACCTTCACAGCATGGGTCAATGGATTCAAGAAGGAGAACGCATCATTTTTGAAACCGTTATATCCATTGCTACTCCTAACAAAAAAGTGCTTATCCCAACTGATAAAGAAAACCTCGACGGGCTTAACTTTTTAGCCGGCAAACGTGTTGATGAAGTAAACAAAATGGCTGAGCTAGGCACACAACTGGCACACGTTGATGGCGGAGTACCCAATATAAAAATTGTACTACCCGAATTGAACGAATACTACCTCGGTCAGCTCATCTATTTTTTTGAAAAAGCTTGCGGTATCAGCGGCTATTTATTAGGTGTGAATCCATTTGACCAACCCGGTGTAGAAGCCTATAAAAAAAATATGTTTGCATTACTCGAAAAACCCGGATACGAAGAAGCTACTAAAGAAATTAAAGCGCAATTGTAACAATATTTTTTGTTTTTTTACTGCACATCAAAAATCATATCATAAAAATTTTCACATTCCATCTCTTGTTTGAGATGGAATGTTTTTTTTTAACCTATTTATCTAATACTTTTGACTAAAAATTACTTTAACTAAACAAAAACAGATAAACATGAAAAAATTAGCCGTTATTTTATCAATACTTTTCATCTCATTTGTTAATTTTCAAGCACAAACTATTGCATTACACTCAACTTCAGGGGTTCAACTATTTAAAGGAGGTACTGCTTTAGCAGATGCCTACATGGCTTCACAAAGTGGAGATACGCTTTATCTTTCGGGGCATACTTTTACTCCGCCAGCTGCATTTGACAAACAACTGAT
>JAFGVL010000048.1 GCA_016938015.1 Paludibacteraceae bacterium | reverse complement strand
TATGTTGAAGCAACTGCTGATGGATGTACTTCGTCTAGAGTTAAAGCCACAGCATATATCAGTGGTAAAAATACCACATGGACAGGTGCTTTTAACAACGATTGGAACAATGCTGCCAACTGGACAGAAGGAGTGCCTTGCTCCATCTCTAATACAACCATAACAGATGTTAGTATTGCCCCCAACTATCCTATTATTACTAGCAATACGGCTTGTAAAAATATTATTTTTGAACCGGGAGGAGCTGTGCTTGGCTTACAATACCTGAGCTACGAAAAAGCTTTTGTAAAAACAAGTTTAGGACGAAACATTTGGTATACCCTTACGGCTCCTTTAAAAGAAATGTATTCAGGCGATTACTACTTTAACGGTGCTCCCGAAACCTTTATGCAACTATTCAATACACCTTCGCCCGATGCTATTGGCCCTAACGTAACTTACGAAGGAACTTTTACCCGTGCTTTTGCCAGTTTGCAAGTACCTTTATCTTTAGGACAAGGATTTGCCTATAAACTCTCCGAAAAAACTTGGAACTATCCTTTTGGGAATTCAAACATTAGTAGCGATTTAGACATTACTTTTCCTCGCATAAATCCAGATAGTTCTTTGTTAAGCTCTTATATTCCGTATAGTGCAGGTAATGGTATGCCTTACTCGTTTATGGCAAAAACAGTAACTAAAAATCCAACCTTAGCTTATCGTTTTGCGGCCGAAAATGCAGCAAATGAATTGACTGACATTACCTACACACTCGAACCCGGTATCAATTTGATTGGAAACCCCTTAATGACTCATTTAGACTTTAACAAATTGTACCTACACAACATGGCCTATATAGAAAATAAAGTGAAATTTTGGAACGGCGAAACTTTTACTACCTACATTACCAACCAAGATTTAGAAAATGCTATATCCAGCTCGGACAATACCACTAATATTATCCCACCTATGCAAGCGTTCTTTGTAGTTGCACCTACCGGAGGCACCTTAACCTTCGATTTAGACAACGACTTTGTTGCCAATAACTCCATGAACTTAAGAGCTGCTTCGGTTAAACCAAACGTATTGTTTATTGAATCGGACAACGGACAAATGAAAAGTTTTGCTGCAATTGCAAAAAGACAGTATGCTAAAAACGATTTCGACAGCAACGATGCCTTTAAGTTATTCTCTCAACACAAAAATGCACCCGAAGTATATACAATTGCTAACGATATGGCGTTGGACATCAATCAATTTGAAGAATTTCCATTTACTGTACCACTTTGTATTAAAACTGATTCAGGCAATGTTACGCTATCATTTAATGGCGTAGAAAGTTTTGGAAACGATGTAACTATCGAATTGATAAACGCCAAAACAGGAGAAGTGGTGGATTTGAAAGAAGAAAACCGCTACCAATACACCGTTACACCAACTAAAGACGAAGGCACTTTGTTTATTTCATTTAGAAATGCATCGCTTTTAACCGATATCGAAACCATTGGCATTGACCATGGCATTCAGATTATTGCCAACAACCAACACGCCATTAAAGTAATTTCTTCGCCTAACGACCCTATTAAAGAAGTACTTGTTTTTGATGTGTCGGGCAGAAAAATACAACACACTTGCGTGTCCAACACCTACAACGTAGAACTACCGGTATTTGTAAAAAATGAAATTTACTTGGTTCAAGTATTTACCGAAAACAATACCCGAATTGCTAAAGTGCTGGTAAAATAAGAGCATAAAAAAAGAGGAACAAGTTCCTCTTTTTTTATGCTCTTAAATTGAAAGTAGCCTTAATACATCAAACAAGTATTTATCTAAAGCTTTTTCATCTTTTATAGCCTTTGTAAAAGGCACATACGTAATCTCATTATTTACAATTCCAATCATAATACTTCGCTGTCCGTCCATCAGGGCATCTACAGCAGCAACACCCATTCTACTTGCCAAAATTCTATCCAAAGCACTAGGCGACCCTCCACGTTGAATATAGCCAAGAATTGAAACACGGGGATCGTAACCTTTTTCTTTTAAGCGTTCGGCAACAGTCATTGCTCCTCCAATTATATCACTTTCTGATACAAGCACAATACTGCTATTTTTTGTTTTTCTAAACCCATTTTGAATCAACTCGTCCAGTTGGTTAGTTTCGGTTATAATTTCAGGAATAATGGCCGCTTCTGCACCAGAAGCAATGGCTCCATACAACGCTAAAAATCCGGCATCCCTACCCATCACCTCAACAACAAACAATCGGTCGTGCGATGAAGCAGTATCTCTAATCTTATCTACCGCCTGTATTATTGTATTTAAAGCCGTATCATACCCTAAAGTGTAATCGGTCCCGTATAAATCGTTATCTATTGTTCCGGGAATACCTACTACAGGGATATCGTATTCCTGACTAAAATAACGAGCTCCTGTAAAAGTTCCATCGCCACCAATAACTACCAACCCATCAATTCCTTCTTTTAAAAGGTTTTCATACGCTTTCTTTCTGCCTTCGGAAGTATGAAACTCCGGACAACGAGCTGTTTTAATAATTGTTCCACCTTGCTGTATAATATTACTCACACTTTGGGTTTGAAAAGAAACAATTTCACCGGTTATTAAGCCTTTATATCCTCTGTATATAGCCTTAACTTGTAGTTTGTTGAAAATTGCCGTTCGTGTTACAGCACGCAAAGCGGCATTCATACCCGGTGCATCACCTCCTGAGGTTAACACCCCTATACATTTCATTTTATGCATCATTTGACCATTTCTTTTATTTTATCTGCTACACTTTCCATTAACCATTTTGGAGTAGAAGTTGCCCCACAAATACCTACAGAATTTACTGATTGGTTCAACCAATCCAGATTTATTTCATCCGGTTCTGAAATAAAATAAGAATTCCTGTTTATTTTTACACATTCTGCAAACAGAATTTTGCCATTTGAACTTTTTTTACCACTTACAAAAAGAATCAAGTCGTGTTTAGCAGCAAACGTACGAATATTCGGAATTCTATTTTCTACCTGACGGCAAATAGTATCGTTAAACTCCAACATACAATCCGGAAGTAATCGTTCTTTAATTTTTTGAGCTATTGTTCTAAATTCCTGTACCGATTTTGTAGTTTGAGAAAACAAACGCACATGTTTAGAAAAATCTATTTTTGATATATCTTCTTCGTTTTCAATTACTATTGCGTTACGCCGGGTTTGTCCGACTAAACCATTTACTTCTGCATGCCCCTCTTTACCAAAAATTACAATTTGAGAGTTTGACGATTCATCCAAGTATCTTTTTTTAATCTTATGTTGCAATTTTAAAACTACCGGACAGGTAGCATCAATAATTGTAATAGCATTTTTTGCTGCCAGTTGGTATGTTTCAGGAGGTTCTCCATGGGCACGAAGCAGCACTTTAGCATGATGCAATAGTTTAAATTCATCGTGCGTAATAATCACCATACCCATTTCTTTTAGCCTGTTAACTTCTTTTTCGTTGTGCACAATATCGCCTAGGCAATAAAGCGTTTCTCCTTTTTTAAGTTCTTCTTCGGCTTTTTTTATGGCATTGATAACTCCAAAGCAAAACCCCGATTGGGTATCAATTTCTATCTGAATCATACACTTTCCAACACCTTATTAAACGCATCACGTATCCATTTTGTTTGCTGTTCGGGCAACAAATAACTATTATCGAGCAATAAAGCATCGTCTGCTTTTAACAGTGGGCTTTCTGTTCTGCTCATATCATTTTTATCCCTTTCTATAGTATTTTTGAGCACTTCATCAAAACTTATCGTTTCACCCTTTGCTTGCAGTTCATCAAATCTCCGTTTAGCTCTAATTTCAGGTAGAGCTGTTAAAAATATTTTTAATTCAGCTTGGGGAAAAACAACCGTACCAATATCTCTACCATCCATTACAATACCCTTATCTTTGCCCATTAAATGTTGTTGCTTAACCATTGCCTGCCTAACCATACGCAACTGACTTACTTTGCTGGCTCCGGTTGCAGCATGTAAACTTCGAATTTGTTGTTCTACATTTACTCCATTTAAATAAGTTTCTGATACACCTTGACTATTTGTTTTAAAGACAACGGCTATTTTATCAATTCTTTTAGATAATTCATCCTGATTAATTTGCCATTGCTCATCCATCAGGCCTTCTTGCATGCAGTACAAAGCAACCGCCCTATACATTGCGCCTGTATCTATATACGTATATCCCACCTCTTTGGCCAAAGCTTTTGCAATAGTACTTTTACCACACGATGAAAACCCATCAATTGCTACTATTATCTTCTTCTGTTTTGACATGTTTTTTCTTTACCCAATCTAAATTTATATTTAACGAGAACTGATAGGTCATTATTCCTTTTTGATATTGAGAAGCAGCAAAGCCTAGATGAAATTTATACACCTTTAGTCCGCCTCCAAATGAAAAACCGGCGATAGTTTTAAGTCCTAGCAAACGTAATTCGGCTGCTCGTCGATGATTATAACCCACTGTTACATACACATTTTTGGTCGGAATAATATCAATTGCTAAGATTGAATGTCTGAAAAGCATATCTACAAAACT
>JAFGVL010000047.1 GCA_016938015.1 Paludibacteraceae bacterium | reverse complement strand
CGATTATGATGATTCCGGATTGTTAGATTCTATGAAGATTAAAGATGATAACGTATCAAGCACTTTGTGTGGAACGATGTATGCTCCCTTAGATTATGAGTATGAGTTTGGCGGTGAAACACGTTGGGTGGTAAAGCCTGCCATGCTAAATCCGGGAGGTAGATCTATTAAGTTTGATGAGTATAACCCAACGGGTGTTTTTGACCCCAGTTCCTATACCAACTATTATCCGGCTGGTTTTGTGCCCATGACTGCTGCTGAGGTTCGTCAATTAGTACCACAATATGCAGGTGCGGGTTCTTATCAGTTTTGTCCGACAGGAGCTGCACCTACTTTAACAACTCCTGTTAATAAAGATCAAACAACAACTACTACCATAGATGATATTGTTTTTACATGGGGTGGCGGTGCTATTGATGCAAAAATAGTTGATTTGCCGGCAGGGTTAACCGTAACTAAAAACAGTAGCGCTAAAACATTAACAATTAGTGGCACTCCTACAGTTGCAGGTACGTATACTGTAATTACCGAAGGTGGAACAGGAAGTGCTGTTTCTGTTTCGGGCACAATTACAACCATTGTTCCGGCACCAACATTAACTAATCCTGCAAATAAAACACAAACGGTAAATACGGCTTCAGCTATCGAATCTATTGTATTTACATGGGGTGGTGGGGCTTCGGATGTTACCGTAGATGATTTGCCTGCAGGTTTATCTGTAGTAAGAAATACTACCAACAAAACGCTTACTATAAGTGGCACTCCAACAATAAGCGGTACTTATACCGTAACTACCGTTGGTGGTACCGGAGATCCTGTTGTGATAAGTGGTACAATAACAGTTACACCTCCAATAGTATGTATTAATTTGGTTAGTGTACAGATTACTGATTTGGCAACTACCGGCACGTATCGGTTGGTTTTATTTGATGCTGCCGGAACTACTGAAGTACGTGATTTAGCCACCGGAACTTTTATTGCCGGCGATACTAACTTTTTATTTTCGCCCGATGGACTAACATCCGGCACCTATGTGTTTAAACTATTTAGTGGTGTAACGGAAGTTAAAACAGGAACGGTAGTAATTCCTTAACCTTTTTTAATTTCAATGCCGTACTTGTCTAGTAATCCGGCTATGCCGGAGAAAGAAAATGTTGCTTTTTTGCAGCTTGTCTTTTCCAAGTCGATGGAGTAGTTGTACGAAGTGCTGAAGTCGGTATTTTGGATATTTGTGTTCATAAAAACAGCTCGTGTAAGGTCACAATTATCAAAAATTGCATGGGTTAAATCGCATTCGGTAAAGTCGACTTCTTGTAATTGGGAATTTTTAAAAACTGTGTTTTTAATTTTTAATTGGTAAAAAGAAGCGTGGTTGAGTAGGCAAGTATCAAACGAAAAAGATAATCCGAATGAATTGCAGTTTTCAAATGTTACGCCTACTAATTTACAATCCTTAAATTGTACTTCCTGCAAAGTTGTTTTAATGAGTTTTACCAAACTCAAATTGCAATTGATAAAAGAACAGTCAATAAAGAGTATATCCGAAAGGTCGCCATTTGCAAAGTTACAATTGGTAAACGTGCAGTTTTCGTATTCGCCCTTTTCTAAGTTATTTTCCGTAAAGTCGTTTTTATCGAAAGTTTTGTCTTGAGTGTATATTTTGCTCATACTTGTTAGATTGTGTTTGTCTTCAAACTAGGGGGTAAGATAACTTTAAAAATAAGTATTTATATTTGTAAGGTATTATCAAGCTAATAGCAGCTCTTAATTTAGGGGCAAATAAACAAAAATTTAACAAGGGATTTATGAATTCAGAAAAATTTTACGACGATTTTATCTCCTATCAAATTAAATCCGGAATAAATGATCGTATTTATAGTCTTTATAAAAGATTGTGTAAGTATGGGTTTAAAAAAGGCGAACACATATTGGAAATAGGTTGCGGAATAGGCTGCTTGAGTTATTTAGTTGCAAGAAAAGCTAAAAATTGTGTTTACGAAGCTACTGATATTAGTCCTAAGTCTATTGAGTTTGCAAAAGCACAACCTGCACTGTCCGATATTTTTTTTCAAGCAGCTGATATAGTAGAATATCAAGCAAAAAAAGCACCTTTTGATAAAATATTGCTGTTTGATGTATTGGAACATATTCCGGAAGATAAACACAACTTACTTTTTGATAAAATAAGTAATTGGATGCATTCGGGTTCAGTATTGTTTATTAACCTACCAAATCCAAGCTACATTGACTATTGCCGTCAAAACGAACCCGAATCGCTGCAAGTGATAGACCAGTCAATTTGGCTGGAAAACTTGGACGGAAATCTCACATCGTCTATGTTAGAGATTGACTATTTAGAAACCTATAGCATTTGGGTTGAGAATGATTATCAATTTATAGTTGTAAAGAAAAAGAAGCCGTTTACAAAAAAAATGCTAAGTGAGCAACAAACTGTACTTGAAAAAATAAAGGGAAGACTACATCGAGAATTAAGAAAGTTTATTTATAAGTATCCTTCTTAGGCTACTGCAATAGTCAAAATACTTACTTTAGTTCCTTCGGCTTTTAACAAAACCTGCGCGCAAGCTTCTAGTGTAGAGCCTGTTGTCATCACATCGTCTACCAATAGAATATGTTTGTCTTTTATGGCGTTTGGATTAGCTAATTCAAAAATGCCTTGGGTGTTTTCAAATCGTTCGTAAACACCTTTTTTTGTTTGGGTAGGGTTTTCAATAGCTCGGAAGAGACTTGTATTGTCTACCGGTTTATTTAATACCTCCGATAGTCCGTTGGCAAAACATTCGCTTTGGTTGTAGCCACGTTTCTTTAGTCTTTTTTTGTGCAAGGGAACCGGTATTATTACATCAATGGTATTATAAGTTGCGTGTTGTTGAAGTTCGATAGCTATTTTTTTGCCTAGCATTTGTCCAACATCTTTACGTCCTCTGTATTTGAGTTCATGTAACAATTTTTGTATGGAAGACCCCTTTTGAAAGGTGTAGAAGGCTACTGCTTTTTCAATTCTAACTTTTCCCCAAAACCGTTTATCTGTTTCTGTTTCAGTAATAAGATGATTGTTTGTTTTAGGAATTTTATGTAAACAAGAGAAGCAAATTAGTTCTTCGCCACGAATTAAATTTTCGCCACAAACTAGGCAATTGTTCGGAAACAATAGGTGTATTACATCGTCTATTATAGAACGGATTGTCATTATTTGCTTACGCTTGAGAATACTTTTTTCAACACATCGTTTACTCGTGCGCTAGGGTTTAACCGAATTAATTTTTCTTCTTCGGCAATTTTAACAAATATCCCGTTAATTGCTTTTTCGGTAACGTAGCCCGAAAGATTTGAATTAACGGTTTTCATTCCGGCTAGTCGACCGGCAAAAGATTTTGCCGCTTTATTATTGGCATTCATAAGTGTTCGCCACGATTCGGTCGCCGATATGTTCCCAATAATTTTTTTGTTTAACGAGGCTTCAATTTTTGGTTGAAAAGCAGCAGTTAATGCGCTGGAAGAGCTTTTCTTTAAATAATTGGTAGCTGCATTATCTGATCCTTTTAAAATAGACAGTGCATCGGTAATACTCATAGAGGTGATGGCGTTTACAAATATAGGTTTTGCGCTTATTGCAGCATCTTCTGCAGCTCTGTTCATACGGTAAACCACATCATCTACCAGTTTTTTTCCTCCCGGAATTTTTGCTACATTTTTCATGATTGATTGTGCTTCGGGTGGTAAAAGTATTTTAATGGCAGCATCTCTAAAAAATCCATCGGTTTTACTCAGTTTCATCGAGGCATTAGTTGCCCCAATCACCAGTGCGCTTTTAAGTCCTTTAGTTATTTCATCTGTTGATAAGGATGAAGTTTTAATACCGGATGTAGTAACTGCTTTTTTTAGGCTGTTGATTTTCAGTGTTTGAGCGTTTGAGCTTATCGATGCTACTAATAAAAGTGTAGTTGCCCAATAAATAGGGAAATACTTGTTTGTTTTCATACAGAATTTATGTTGATGATAGTTTTTTAGCCAATATATACAAATTTAGTTTAAATTTGCTTATTCAAAGAAGTAATAGCATGAACTTTTCAGAAAAAGAGAAATACCACAAATTGTGCCACGAAAAAGCGCTGCCTCTTTTTTTGCAAGCTTGGTGGATGGATGCTGTTTGTGGCATAGATGCTTGGGATGTGATGCTGTATGAAAAGAACGGTGTAATAATGGCTGCATGGCCATTTCTTATTAAAAAAAAAGCCTGTTATCGATATGTTATTCAACCTCAACTTACTCAATTCAGTGGTTTGTGGTTTGATTATGCTCAAGTTAAAAACGGTCAAGCTAAGGCTGATTTTGAATCTGAAATAATGCGCTATTTTGCAATAAAAATGGAAGAAAAATCCCTCCATTATGTAGATCAAAATTTTCATTATTCGCTTACAAATGTCGATGCATTTGTTGTGTGTGGGTATACAAAAATGGCTCGAGTTACTTATGTGATTAACGATATTAGTAAACCACAAGAGGTTTTTGAGAATTTTAGTTACGCAAAAAAAAAGCATATAAAAAAAGCCGAAGGCTTGTTGCAAGTTGATTATAATATGAGCGCCGAAGAATTTTATGCTTTTCAGGTAGCATGCCTAAAGCAAAAACAACAAACCATCCTCTATTCAAAACAATTGTTTTTTTCTATTTATGAAGCCTCTGTGCAACGCAATCAGGCGCTTATTGTGTCGGTAAAAGATAAGTTAGGAAATGTTCATGCGGCATCGTTTTATGTGTGGGATGCATATTCTTCGTATTACTTGATTTCAGCTATTGATAATAACTTTCGGGCAAGTGGAGCATCTACTCTTATGGTTTGGGAAGCGATAAAATACCTTTCAGCTAAAACAAAAGTTTTCGATTTTGAGGGAAGTATGATTGAAGCTGTAGCAAACTCATTCAAACAGTTTGGAACTATGCCTAAAACCTATTACAAACTGTATAAATATAACTCGTGGAGCTTTAAACTATTAATGAACGTGCGAAAAAAGATATGCAACTAATTACTAAAGAACAATTTTTTGAACTTACAGCTACTTTTGAGTGGTTGCCTTACACACAAACCTACGGGTGGTTTGCATTTTGTAATTGCGACAATAGTGGAAATTATTTGTGTTTAGTTGACTCATTTGAAAAACCCCAAATAGCTTGTTTCTGTCATGTAAAAAAAGCGTTAGGTTTGAAGATGTTGCTTTTGGAAGGAGAATGTTTGAAATCGAAAAATTATAAATCTTCGCTTATAAAATCTTTTTACGAAGGAGTTTGTACATTAGGGTATGATATGGTGGAAGTTGTTTCAAATTCTGTTTATAACAGCGAGTTTGAAATAGGCATTCGTAGAGCCGGTTTTTTGCGCCCCGTTGGGGCTTTTTCTATGCCTTTGTCTAATTGGATTGATTTAAGAACAGCAATTAAATACAATAGCAATTGGACTAGAAACATCAAAAAATCAATGGATTTTCAGCTCCAATTTCAACTGCATGATAGTCCGGATGATGAATTAATACAAACTATTGTTTCCTTCTACAATCAGTTTACTAAAGAAAAAGGTTTTTTGCATCAGTTAAATCTTGAGGCAACAACAAAACTTTTACGATCGTCTAATTTTTCATTAGGTGTTGTAACAAGTCCCGACAATACAATACTATCCTGCATTATTTATCATTCTACTTCTAGTCATGCCGGTTTACTTTATGCCGCAAAAAGTGAAGAAGCCAAAGAAAACGGAGCAACATTTTTTATGTATAGCCATCTTTTTGAAGCTTTAAGAAACAAAGGTGTTGAAAGCTTTGATATGGAAAAACTAGTACCTTCAACACATACTACCGACGGCGTTTTTCTATTTAAAGATGGCGTAAAAGGCGAGAGAGTGCTTTATAACGGAGAATGGAGTTGGTATAAACGAAGAATTTACCGTCCTTTGATGTATTTCGTAAAAAAATGCTTGTTTAAAAAACGCGAAATCTAGTGTGCAGTTAAAATTTCTTCGTAAACGGCTATAAGTTGTTTGGTTATAACCTCTTTACTAACAATCTTTTTTATATGCTCTGAAATAGTAGAACCATCAAAGTTACTTCTGTTGCGTACTAAATTAACCATTGCTTCGGCAAGCGCTTTGGGGTTTTCTACCGGTACAATATACCCACAATCGTCAGTAAGTATTTCTTTGGGTGTAACGCTTGTTCCTACTGCAGGCAAGCCGGTACTCAAAGCTTCTACGGTAGAAACCGATTGAGCTTCTGTGCGACTGGCAATAACGTATCCATCAGCCGCCCATAACTCTTTTCTAACACCCTCTCTGTCAATTTCTCCTGCAAATGATATTTTATGGCTGTTTTTGCAGGTTTTTAATAGTTTTTGAAACGCTTTTTTATGAAAATCTTCGCCTACTATTCGTAACCGAATGTTGGGTTCTTGTTGACAAGCTATATCGAAAGCGGGAAGTAAAAACTCATATCCTTTGTATGGATTAAATCCATTCACACTGATAAAAACAAAAGGCTCATTTTTTTTTCTAACTCTAGGTATAGGATGAAAAAAAGAGCAATCCAATATGTTCGGAATGGTTCTTATTTTGGCGTTGTCGGCGCCATACAATTTTATTTTTGTAATCTGTTGGGAAGATACCGGAATGATATAATTGGCGTTTGAAAATGCTTTTTCTAAATACGGATTGTAGGCTTGTTTAAATTTATTTTTGGCATATTCGGTGGCTAATCCGAAAATCCCTCTGTGTTCAGTAATAACGTATGGCACGCCATATTTCTCTTTAATGAGCGAAGCGGCATATCCAGCCCACATACTGCTATGTGCATGAATAATATCGGGTAAACCATGTTCTTTTTGATAGGCATCAAATAACCGAACTGTTTTATGCGCCCATTTTTTTATGTTGGGTTCATCAACAAAAGGAAATTTCCAAGAATAATAGCGATAAATAGGGATATTGTTTTCTTTCGTAAAAAATGCGTTGAACGGATATTTTAATAGGCTGAGTTTGTATTTTCTCCAAGGTAAAACCACATTGGCTAGTATGTGAACTTCAATTCCTGCGTCTTGGAGCGCAAGGCTTTGATGCAAACAGAATTGTCCGCCTTCGGGTAAATACCACGATGGTAGCTGTACTATTTTCATAATTTTTGGTGTTTGGCCAAGTATAAAAACCAAGTGAGCGACCCACTAATAAAAAGGGTGTTTACTAAAGAAAATAATAAAACGGCTAATTTAATGTCTTTCAGCCAAACTCCTATTAATAGAGCAGAAATTCTACAAATGGTATAAATAATTTCTACAATCAAAGCAACTCGTTGTTTGCCCACCACAGAAGGCATATAACAAAGAGATGATGCCATAAGTGCTACCAAAAACCAAGGCAACATCAGTTGTAAATATTCACCGGCTTTAATCCAGCTTGAGCCAAACAACCATTCAACTGCCGATGGAAGTATAAAATAAAGAGCGATGAATAGGGGTGTTGCAAGGAGAAGTGTTTTTACACAAAAATCTTTTAAAATAGGATAGGTGCTGATTCCATTGCTTGTATTTTGGGAA
Organism: Paludibacteraceae bacterium; assembly: GCA_016938015.1. Taxonomy (GTDB): domain Bacteria; phylum Bacteroidota; class Bacteroidia; order Bacteroidales; family Paludibacteraceae; genus JAFGVL01. Next base: position 41,194 of record JAFGVL010000047.1, on the reverse strand, counting down.
GTTTTTTGAAAAAATACTTGGTTGATAGACCCTGTGAAGATGGAGATAGGTTTAAAACCAAGTGTTATGCCTAACGAAAATAAACCCACTTCAGTCATATTAAAATAGGCAGCCAAAATCATAATAGGAAGATTGTTGGCAAGTGTATTTACGAAAGAATGAGGTAAGGTGTATTTGGGAAAATCGGCTTGTTTAATAGCCACTTTTTTCATGGTTAATGTATCAAAGGAAAAAAGAGGTTCAATATCTTTCTTTTTGAAAAACACAGAGAATACACCTACTACCTGACCAATTATGCTTGATGCGATTAATCCCCATTGAGTAAAGCCTAAACTACCGAATCCAACTTTTAAACTGCTATTTACAGCACTTTGTACGATGTTGTATCGGGCACTTAAGGAAAATTTCTTATTTCGATTGAACCAATAAGTAAGCACAAAGCCTAAGGTTGAAAGAAAAATAAGAAGAGGGATATAATTCATAAAAAAAGAGATGCTCTCAAGGTGAAAAGTTTCTATCATCCAAGGCTTAAAAAGAAGAATTAATACGAATGTGAGGATGCAAAGCGAAATGTTGAGTAAAAAACTGATATCAAAAGCAGCGGCGGCATTTTCTTTCTTTTTCTCCACCATGATAGCTAATTCGTATTTACCCGAAGCAAGAATAGTTCCTATGCCCACTATAGAGAGAAATAGACTCAGAACCCCCAATTCATCCGGAGAGTATTGACGGGTAATAATGGGGTATATAATAAAAGCAATGAGCTGACTCAGTGTACTAGCCGATAACAAGGTAATGCCATTTTTTAGCATCTCTGATTGCTTGAGAGCGCGTAGTTTCTGAAACATTTTACTATTGCATTCCTAAATTAAAGAGGGGTTACTAATTTTTGTTCGGCGTCGAAGGCTTTTTTAAAGGTAAACGCATTGAGTGTGTTTTCCATTAAAGCATTGATTTCTTTGTTGCAAAGATTTCCAATACTTCCCTCGTGGGTGTGATGTATGTTTTTTTCAGGTTTAAAGGTGTTTTTTTCAATTGAATCTGCTACTTGTTTGTAGGCATCTCTAAATGGAATTCCTTCTAAGGTTAAACGGTTTACTTCTTCTACACTGAAAATTAAATTGTACTTGGAATCGGATAAAATGGTTTCGTTTATTTTTACCTGTTGCATCATTTGTGTTGTTATTTTTATGCAGGCTAAAAGCTCGTCGAAAGCAGGTATAAACAGTTCTTTAATTATTTGTAAATCGCGGAAATACCCTGAAGGCAAGTTGTTTGTAATTAATAAAATATCGTTTGGCAATGCTTGTAACTTATTGCATTTGGCTCGGGTTAACTCAAATACATCCGGGTTTTTTTTGTGAGGCATAATGCTCGAGCCGGTTGTAAATTCGTCGGCTAATTGGATAAACCCAAAATTCTGACTGGAAAACAAGCAGGCATCGTAAGCCAGCTTTGAGATGGTTCCTGCCAATGATGCTAAGGCGTATGCCACTGAGCGTTCCATTTTGCCACGACCCATTTGTGCATATACTACATTGTAATTCAATCCGTCAAACCCTAATAAATCAGTTGTTTTTTGGCGGTTAAGAGGAAACGAAGAGCCGTAGCCGGCAGCTGAACCAAGAGGGTTGCGGTTGCATATTTTCCAGGCAGCCAGTAGTAATTGCATATCGTCTGTAAGGCTTTCGGCATATGCTCCAAACCAAAGGCCGAATGACGATGGCATGGCTATTTGCAAATGAGTATAACCGGGTAAAAGCACTTCTTTATATCTTTCACTCTGAGCTTGCAAGGTACCAAATAGCGCTTGTACAGCTTGGGTTATTTCAAATATTCGGCTACGTGTATAAAGTTTTAAATCGACTAAAATTTGGTCGTTGCGCGAACGTCCGCTGTGAATTTTTTTTCCTGCATCGCCAATTTTACGAGTAAGCAGTAACTCAACTTGCGAGTGTACATCTTCTACTCCTTTTTCGATTACAAAATCACCTTTTTCAATTATGCCGTAAATGTTTCGCAGTTCGGTAAGTAATAACTCTAATTCTTCATTTTTTAGAAGACCTATTGAGGCTAACATTGAAATATGAGCCATCGAACCTATCACATCGGCTTTGGCTAAAAATAAATCCATTTCTTGATCTTTGCCAATAGTAAATTGCTCAATATCTTGATTGACGCTAGTTCCTTTGTCCCAAAGTTTTTGTCCCATATTTAAAAAGTAAAAAGTAAAAAGTAAAAAGTAAAAAGTAAAAAGCGTATTATTCTTCTACTTGTTTAATTTTTAACTTTATTAGTATTCTATTTTAGTTAATGCTTCTGCTAATTGATTTACAAAATCTTCCAACTTGTTTCCCAACATCATCTTTATCATCATCGGAATTTCTGCATTAAGTGTTATTTTAAGGGTTGTTTCATCCTTGTTTATTGGAATAAATTGAATCAATGTGTTAAAACTAACGGGAGAATTTTCGGCTTCCAGTTTAATGGAGTCAAATTCATTTCTCTCTATTATTCGTAGCCCCATTTTGCCAATCGGTTGTATAGAAAAATGAATTGAATCCACATCCACATCAATATCTTGAATAGGAGCATTAAAGGGAATGTTTTCTTTTAAAGTCTCTAAATTTTTAAGATTTGCCAATTTAGCAAAAACCATCTCGTTGTTTGCTGAGATGGTTTTTATAGTACTTTCATAAGTTGTCATATCAATCTAACTTCCATTTTGCAGGATCTTTTCTCCATTCTTGTAGAGTTTTCATTTCTTTAGGAGAAATATAATCAGTTTCTAATGCAATGTCTAAAAGTTTGTTGTAATCGCATAGGGTATAGAGTTTAACCTTGTGTTTTTTAAACTCTTCGGTTGCTATAGGGAAATCATAAGTAAAGATGGCTGCCATTCCTAATACTTCGCAAGCATTATTTCTAATGGCTTCAACAGCTTTTAGGCTACTGCCTCCGGTCGAAATTAAATCTTCAATTACGACCACTTTTTGTTTTGGTTTTAAGTCGCCTTCAATTAGGTTTTCTAAGCCATGATCTTTTGGCGAAGACCGAACGTATATAAATGGAAGTTCTAATTCTTCGGCTACTAAAGCTCCTTGAGCAATAGCTCCCGTGGCAACACCTGCAATAACTTCTACTTCAGGAAATTTTTCTTTAATTAAATGACAAAACTCATTTTTAATAAAGGTGCGAATTTCCGGATACGATAAGGTTTTACGGTTGTCGCAATATATAGGAGATTTCCATCCTGAGGCCCAAGTAAAGGGCATAGTGGGTTGTAGTTTAATAGCCCTTATTTTAAGCAGTTTTTCACCAACATTGTTTTGCTTTTTCATGGTAAAGTAAAGTTTAGAATATTTTTTTTGACAAAAGTATATAAACGAAAGATATTTTGAAATTAAAACTACAAATAGTTATTAAAATCCGGCCATTAATAAGCCAATATCGTTGGCAGGTAAACTAAAGTGATTTCCAATAAGTTTGTTTACAAGAATTCCGTTGTAAAGATATACGCCGTTTCTAAAGCCTGAATCTTCGCTGGCAGTTAAGCGTACATTACCTGCAGACGCTATTTTTAAAGCCATCGGTGCAAAAATATTGCTTAATGCCATAGATGCGGTTCTGCCTACGCGCGAAGAAATGTTGGGCACACAGTAATGCACCACACCACATTTCTCGTAAGCAGGATTGTTTATGGTTCTGCATTCTGAAGTTTCGAAGCAACCTCCTTGATCCACGCTTAAATCAATAATTACAGATCCTTTTTTCATTGTTCTTACTAAATCTTCAGATATCATAAACCGTTCAGAACCATTAATGTATCGTAGAGTGCCTATCACAGCATCGGCTCCGGCTAATGCTTTGAATAATACCCGTGGGTGTATTACTGAAGTAAATACGTGTTGTCCTAGCTGTTGTTGCAGTTTGCGAAGTTTGTTTATGTCGTGGTCAAATATTTTTACTTGTGCCCCTAATGCCATTGCCGTTCTAGCTGCTGCTGAACCTGCAATACCAGCCCCTAAAATTAGCACTTCGGTTGCCGAAACTCCGGCAATTCCCCCTAGTAAAAGACCTTTGCCTCCATTTTCGTTCGACATGTATTGCGCCGCTATTGAAATAGCTGTTGATCCTTCTATTTCTGATATAGAACTCATAACCGGAAAGTTGCGTTGTTCATCTTTAATCAGTTCGTATGCTACGGCCATTATTTTTTTCTGCATCATTAAAGCAATACTTTCTTTCGAAAATAAGCTCAATTGAAGCATGGAAAAAAGAGCAGAACGATCGTTCATTAACGTTACTTCTTGCGGAGTAGGAGGGGCAATTTTAAAAACAATATCAGCAGAAAAAGCGTCTTCTGCCGTTTCAACTACTGTTGCACCGGCTTCTGCATATCGCAAGTCGGTATAATTCATTCCTAGTCCGGCCCCCGACTCTATGAGTACTTCATGACCTTCTTCTACCAAAATTGAAACTGCTTCCGGAGTAAGTGGAAGTCTTGTTTCGGTTTCTTGATTTTCTTTAGGTATACCAAATACTAAATGTTTGTTGTTTTTTATTTCGTGCAACAAACATTCTTCCGGTTGTAAATTTTCTTTTTTTTCAAAAAACGATTGCATAGGAATTAGATATTAGCTGGCGTGTGTATTAGAGAGAGTAATTTGTTGCAAATTTCATCCGGATTTTCTTCGTCGTTATTTATAATTATGGATGCTTGTGTATAATATTTCTCTCTTTTAGAGAGCGTTTCGTAAATAAAACAAGCTAAATCAGTATCCGATTTATCTTTGATTAAAGGTCTGAATTCTTTGGCTTTTTGTAAGCGCTTTAACAATACCTCGTTCGAAATTTTTAAATAAATACAAAGCCCTGAATTATTCATTATTTCGATATTGTCGAAATAGCAAGGGGTGCCACCACCTGTCGAAATTACTACATTTTCGAAAGAACATACTTCTATCAGCATTTTATGTTCCATTTCTCTAAAAGCATCTTCGCCCGACTCGGCAAAAATAGCTGCAATTTTCTTTGCATTACGTTTTTCTATGTAGTGGTCTAAATCAATAAATGTGTAAGTAAGTTTTTCGGCTAACATTTTGCCTAGGGTTGTTTTTCCTGAACCCATAAAGCCTATTAAGAAAATTCGTTTCATTTGTTTAAGTTCTATTAAAATAACAAAGGTAGTATTTAAAGCCGAAAAAAATACGCTGAAAAATACTAAAAACTATGTTATAAAAAATAAAATGACGAAGAAGAGCTTCAAAATATGAAAGATTTTATATTTTTACCAAAATTAAATGGTAGAATATAGTTATGTCGTGGAAAGATTATTTTTATTTTTCGTCAAGTCAGCGTAGGGCTTTAATTTTTGTGGCATTTATTGTTGCAGGTTTGTGCATAGCCAATTTGTTTTATGCTTTTTTTTCAAAAAAAACAGGCATCGATGAATTGCACGATTCGGTTTATATGGCACAAGTACAACAATTCAATACATCACTTAAAGATAAAAAATGGGATTATAAAAACAGGCATTTTTATACCTATACGACTGCAAAAAAGACCTTCAAAGAGCCTCCTGTCGTACTTTTTGTATTTAACCCAAATACGTTAGACTCTGCCGGATTTATTCGTTTAGGTTTAAAACCATATGTGGTTCGTATTATTTTAAAATACAGGTCTAAGGGAGGAAAATACAGAAACGCAATTGCATTTTCGAAAACATACGGTTTAAGCTCCGAACAATTTCGTTTATTAGAGTCCTATATCAAAATTCCGGTTGAAGAAAAACCTCCTATAATAAACAACAAGCAAGTAGTAATTACTGTAGAACTAAATGCTGCAGATACCGCTCAACTTAAACACTTGCGTGGCATAGGCGATGCTTTGGCAAAGCGAATTGTTGCCTATCGCTCCAAACTAGGAGGCTTTAGTTCTGTTAATCAACTCAAAGAGGTGTGGGGTATTGCGCCCGAAATAGTTCAACAAATTATTCCACATGTTACAGTGGATGTATCACGTATTAAAAAGATACCGATAAACAAATCAGGCATCGATCGTTTAAAAAAACATCCATACATAAATTTTTATCGTGCAAAAGCTATTTATGAGTACCGAAAAAACAATGGAAAAATTTCATCGATAGAAGAATGTAAAACAATAGTTGACGAATCATTAAATCCTCAGTTTTGGGATAAAATTGAGCCTTATCTTGAGTTTTAGAGTTTCTTTAATTCAAGAAGTATTGTAAAATGGTTTATTTAGTATGTTAAAAACGCCATTATATTAGAAATATATAGACTGAATTTCTTTATAAAACAAGATTATTAATTAATTTCGGAGCTTAAAATTTTTAATATTTAAATAATAATGAGTTCACAATCACAAAATTCGAAAGTAAAATTTTATTCCGGAGAAGAAGTTCCGTTAGAATTGCACAAAGTTCGTATTGTTCAAAAGTTACATTTAGTGCCTATTGAAAGAAGATTAGAAGCGCTTGAAGAAGGTGGTTTTAATACCTTTCAGTTGAGTACGTTAGATGTTTTTTTAGATATGCTTACCGATAGCGGTACCAACGCTATGAGTGATAACCAACTTGCAGCTATGATGCAAGCAGACGATGCTTATGCGGGTTCGCAAAGTTTTATTCGTTTACAAAAAGCAGTAGAAGATGTGTTAGGAAAAAAACTTTTTTTGCCTACGCACCAAGGTCGTGCAGCTGAAAATATTCTAGCTATTGCGTATGTAAAAAAAGGTAGTTTAGTGCCAATGAATTATCACTTTACAACAGCTTTGGCACATATTACCGATAAAGGTGGCAGCATCGTTGAATTACTTTATCCGGAAGCCTATGTGATTAATTCATCACATCCTTTTAAAGGAAATATGAATATTGAAGCCTTGGAAGAAACAATTCAAAAAAGAGGTAAAGAAAGTATTCCGTATATTCGTATGGAGGCATCTACTAACCTAATTGGCGGACAACCATTTTCTGTTCAAAACTTACGTGACGTGCGCGCTATTGCAGACAAATACGGCATTCGTTTAGTGCTTGATGCCAGTTTGTTAGGAGAAAATGCATACTTAGTAAAACAACGCGAAGAAGAGTTTAAAGACAAATCGATGGCAGAAATTATGCTAACCATGACCGGCTTGGCCGATTTGGTTTATTTCTCGGCTCGTAAATTAAGCTCTTCACGTGGTGGTGGTATTTGTACTAACGAACTGTCTATTTATCGCGAATTAGAAGCGCTTGTTCCTTTGTACGAAGGGTTCTTAACTTATGGTGGAATTTCTATTCGCGAAATTGAAGCAATGGCTGTGGGTTTATACGAAACCTTGGATGAAACCATGATTTCTCAAAGCCCTTCATTTATAAAATATTTGGTAGAAGAAGCCTCTAAAAAAGGAATTCCGATGATTACCCCTCCGGGAGTATTGGGCGCACATGTGGATGCTATGCAATTCTGTTCGCATATTCCTCAAACCGAATATCCTGCCGGTTGTTTGGCAGCAGCGTTCTTTTTAATTTCAGGAGTACGTGGTATGGAACGTGGTTCGGTATCTAATCAACGTGACGAAGAAGGAAATGAAACTTATGCCGATATGGAATTACTCCGATTGGCAGTTCCTCGTCGTGTATTTACGCTTTCGCAAGTGAAATATGTGGTGGATAGATTGTCGTGGTTGTATGATAATAGAGAGTTAATTGGCGGACTTAAATTTACGTACGAGCCTCCTGTGCTTCGTTTCTTTATGGGTAAATTGGCTCCAACTACAGATTGGCCTCAAAAATTGATGGCCAAATATCGTAAAGATTTTGGCGATAGCTTATAATCAATTACAAAACAAAAAAACGCTTGACAATTTTGTCAAGCGTTTTTTTGTTTACCGAACTCAATCTTTTTTCTTACCTTTGCGCCGAATTAAAAGATTAAAAATAATTTAAAACTATTTAAAGATGAATGTAGTTACAAAAACCATTACATTGGGTGATGGTCGCACCATTTCTATCGAAACAGGAAAATTGGCAAAACAAGCCGATGGATCTGTGATGGTTACAATGGGCAAAACCATGTTGCTGGCCACAGTTTGTTCGGCAACAGAAGTGAAACCGGGCACGGATTTTATGCCGTTATCGGTTGATTATAAAGAAAAGTTTGCTTCAAATGGTCGCCTTCCGGGTGGCTTTTTGCGTCGCGAGGGTCGTCCTTCCGATTACGAAATTTTAGTTTCTCGTTTGGTAGACCGTGCTTTACGTCCACTTTTTCCGGACGATTATCATGCAGATACGTTTGTAAATGTTACCCTTTTCTCGTCCGATGGCGAAGATATGCCTGATGCTTTAGCCGGTTTAGCCGCTTCTGCTTGTTTGGCTGTATCGGATATTCCGTTTAACGGACCAATTTCTGAAGTACGTGTGGCTCGTATCAACGGTCAATTTGTAGTTAACCCAACATTCGCTCAATTGGCAACAGCCGATATGGAAATAATTGTAGCTGCTACTTTGGATAATATCATGATGGTAGAAGGCGAGATGAAAGAAGTGAGCGAAGATGATTTATTGAACGCAATGAAAGTGGCACACGAAGAAATCAAAAAACATTGTCAGGTGCAATTGGAATTGATGGAAGCGGTAGGCAAAACTAAAAAACGCGAATATTGCCACGAAGATAACGACGAAGATTTAAAGAAAGATATTTGGGCTAAAACCTATGATAAAGTGTATGCGATAGCAATATCTTGCAATGCCGATAAACACAGTAGAAGTGAAAATTTTAGCGCCATTAAAAAGGAATATATAGAAAGTATTGACCCTGAAGTAGCTGCTGAAAAATCAGAATTGATAGGTCGTTATTACCATGCAGTTGAAAAAGAAGCCATGCGACGTTCTATTTTAGATGAAGGCAAGCGTTTAGATGGACGTAAAACTACCGAGATTCGCCCTATTTGGTCGGAGGTAGATTATTTGCCGGGCGCACATGGTTCGGCTGTTTTTACGCGTGGAGAAACACAATCGTTAACCACCGTTACCTTAGGAACCAAGATGGATGAAAAATTAGTTGATGAGGCTTTAATACAAGGAAAAGAACGCTTCTTGTTGCATTATAACTTTCCTCCATTTTCTACCGGTGAAGCTCGTGCATCAAGAGGAACCGGTCGTCGGGAAATAGGTCATGGGAACTTAGCTTTTCGTGCATTAAAACCAATGCTTCCGGATGAATGTCCGTATGTAATTCGTGTTGTTTCTGATATCCTTGAATCGAATGGTTCGTCGTCGATGGCAACAGTTTGTGCCGGTACTTTAGCGTTGATGGATGCCGGTGTGCAAATCAAAAAACCGGTTTCGGGAATTGCTATGGGATTGATATCAGAAAATAAAGGAAAAAACTTTGCCGTGCTTTCTGATATTTTGGGTGATGAAGATCACTTAGGCGATATGGACTTTAAAGTAACCGGAACCAAAGATGGTATTACCGCTACTCAAATGGATATAAAGGTGGATGGTTTGTCGTACGAAATTCTTGAAAAAGCTTTGCATCAAGCAAAAGAAGGCCGTATGCATATTTTAGGAAAAATTCAAGAAACATTGGAGGCTCCTCGTCCCGATTTAAAACCTCATGCACCACGTTTAGTTGTGATTATGATACCGAAAGAATTTATCGGTGCCGTAATAGGACCGGGAGGAAAAATTATTCAAGGTATTCAAGCTGAAACCGGAGCTACAATTACTATTGAAGAGATAGAAGACGGTGGACGTGTAGAAATTGCAGCGACCAACAAAGAATCTCTTGAGGCTGCAATAAACCGTGTAAAAGGCATAGTAGCTATTCCCGAAATAGGAGCAACCTATCCTTCAAAAGTAAAATCGATAATGGCCTATGGCGCATTTGTAGAGTTTATGCCCGGCAAAGAAGGCTTGTTGCATATCTCCGAAATTGATTGGAAGCGTATTGAGACTATGGAAGGTGCAGGAATCAAAGAAGGCGATATTATTGATGTGAAATTATTAGATATCGATCAAAAAACAGGCAAATACAAGCTTTCTCGCAAGGCTTTATTACCTCGCCCTCCAAAAGAAGAAGAAAAGAAAGCTGAATAAGATTTGGCTTTGTAGATATTGAAAAACCACCTTGTTTTGCAAGGTGGTTTTCTTTTTTTTAGTATGTTTGTGAGTGTAATCAATTAATTCAAAATGGCAAAAGATATTAATAAGGACGAGTTCCCTGAAGAAACAAAACTAAAACTTGAAATATTTGCTGAATGTTTTAGAGAATGGCTTCCTGTTTTTCTCTACAATCAATATATTAAAAAGGTTTTTATTTATGATTTTTTTGCTGGCAGTGGGTTAGATTCTATGGGTAATCTAGGTTCACCATTAATTTTGCTTAAAGAGGCAAAAGGAGAAAATTGTAAGTATTGTCAAAGTGTTGTTAAAAATAATAAAGAAGTTGTTTTTGCATTTAATGAGAAAGTAAAATCAAAATCTAAATATCTTAAAAAGAATGCAACTATCTTTTTGGATAGTTGTAAAGAAAAGAATTGTAATACAGATTGTATATATAAACTATTTTTCGAGAACTTAGAATTTCAAGAGGTTTTTCAAAAAGACAATTTCAAAAAAGTTTTAAATAATAAGAACTTTGGTAAATTTATTCTTCTTGATCAATATGGTTTTAGTCAGGTAGATGATCAAATATTCAAAGAACTTGTTAATGCTCCTAAAACGGATTTTATATTTTTCATTTCATCTTCATTTATTAAGAGATTTAAAAATCATCCTTCTGTAAAGCAATACATCAAGACTGAGAATTTAGATTTTGATGAAAAAAGACCTAAAGAATGCCATCGAATAATTGCAGATTATTTTGAACGCCTAATACCTGAAAGAAAGGAGTATTATTTACATCATTATACCATTAAAAAAGGTTCTAATTATTGGGGATTAATCTTTGGAACTAATCATACTTTGGGTATGGAGAAGTTTCTAAGTGTTTGTTGGGAGAAAGATAAACTTTCTGGTGACTCAAATTGTAATATTGATAATGATTATGAAGCAGGAAGTCTATTTCATGATGTAAATGAAACCTATAAAAAACAAAAAGTAAAAGAAGAAATAAAGCAAGCTATTATTTCAAAACAAATAACGGACAATATTTCTGGACTTAAAATGGTTTTAAAGAAAAGATGTTTACCAGAGTTGTTTACAGTTGTCATAAAAGAATTGGAAAAACAAGGTATTGTAAAAAGAATAGGAGCTGTTAATAATTCTTCAACAAATATTCATAAAATTAAAGAATATCAGATTAAATTTGAAGATAAATGAAAACAACTAAAATAGAATGGACAGATACAACTTGGAACCCAGTAACGGGTTGCACTAAGTTGTCTGCCGGATGTCAGAACTGCTATGCTGAGGTTATGGCTCGAAGACTCTGTGCTATGGGCGTTGAGAAATATTCAAATGGGTTTAATCTTCGATTACATGAAGATGTATTAGGTGAACCTTTGAAATGGAAGAAATCACATACCATTTTTGTAAACTCAATGAGTGATTTATTTCATAAAGATGTTCCATTCTCTTATGTGGACAAGGTTATGAAAACAATCGAATCTTCTCCTCAACATCGCTATCAATTACTTACCAAAAGAGCAGAGAGAATGTTTGAGTATTTCAAAGATAAGAGCATACCAGAAAATGCTTGGTTGGGTGTTACAGTTGAAAATCAAGCTTCAAAATTTAGAATTGATTTTCTTCGTCAATTGAAAGCATCAGTACTATTTCTTTCTTGTGAACCTCTTTTAGAAGATTTAGGTGTTTTAAATTTTGAGAATATTGATTGGGTTATAGTAGGAGGAGAGAGTGGAAGTAAAGCAAGACCGATGAGTGGAGATTGGGTTTTAAATATTAAAAATCAATGTGAGAAACAAAATGTGGCTTTCTTTTTCAAACAATGGGGAACTTGGGGAGCAGATGGAGAGAAAAGAAGTAAAAAGGCAAATGGTAAGTTGCTCGAAGGAAAGATTTATCAAGCGAAGCCTGAAATAAAGCCATTAAGAATATCAAATCGTCAATTGACATTATTATAAAAGACACTGTCCAATATTTTGTCGAGCTGGTTTTTTTATTTCCTTTTAGCATGTATCCTATTTCCTATTTTATCTCCTTTGGTTAGTCGCTTTTTAAAAACCTTCGGTTCTCTTCGGTATTTGCTTCCAAGATTTACTTTTTTGTTTTTCTCTAATTTTTCATGGAAAGCAGATTCTTCTTTTTGAGCTCTTTTTTTACCAATATCAAAACTACTGCCTGTGGTTAAATCCGGACGCTCTTCAATGGTAAGACGTTTTGATATTTCAACGGTTTTGGGGATGCCTACTTCAGGTATCTTATAGTTCATCAGTTTTTCAATAGCCTCTTTAGCTAAAATTTCTTTTTCGGTGTAGAATAAGATAGTTTTACCTGCTTGCTCAGCTCTTCCCGAACGGCCTATGCGATGCATATAGTTTTCCGGATACGAAGGGGTGTCAAAGTTAATAACGTGTGATACGTTGTCAAAATCTAAGCCACGGGCTACAATATCTGTAGCTATTAAAATACGGGTAATGCCTTCTTCAAACTCACGGATGGTTTCTAGTCTGTAGTTTTGTGATTTATTGGAGTGAATAACGCCTGTCTCAGGTCCGAAATCGTCTTCCAATGTTTCGAATAATCTATCTGCAAACTTTTTACTTGAAACAAATACAAGCACTTTGTTAAACTCTTCTCTATTGTTAAGGAGATGCTTCAATAAATTACATTTGGTGTAAAAATTGGGCACACTATAGCACTTTTGGTCAATATTTTCTAAGCGAGTACCGCTTATAGCAATAGTAATTTTGGATGGAGAAATAAAGAAATCCTCAATGAGTTCATCCACTTCATCTGTCATACTTGCCGAGAACATAATACTTTGTCGCTTAGTAGGTATCAAATCAAAGATATTGGAAAGCTGATAGCGGAACCCTCCATCCAACATTACATCTACCTCATCAATTACTAGTTTCTTCACTTCACTTAGTTGCAATACTCTAGTTAGAGCTAGGTCGTATAACCTACCCGGTGTACCTACTATAATATCTACGCCTTTTGATACGGCTTCTTTTTGTGTGTTTATATTTGTGCCTCCATATACCCCAATAACACGAATGGTAATGTATTTGCAAAGTTCATGTATCATTTCAACAACTTGCACCACTAATTCACGAGTGGGTACAAGTATCACTATTCTGGGGTTATTTGATTTTCTAAACGTATATTCATTTAGTAGAGGCAGTAAATATGCCAGCGTTTTGCCGGTGCCGGTTTGGGCAACACCTACTATATCTTTTCCTGAAAGAATAACGGGGAATGATTGAATTTGAATAGGAGTAGGTTGAGTAAAACCTAATTCTTTTATAGCAAGTTGTAATTGTTTGGTAAGTTTGAGATTTTCAAAAGTATTCATTTAGTTATTCTTTAGTTGTTTGCAAAAGTAGGTCTTTTTTATGGAATAACTTGAAAAAGAAAAACCAGCTTGATGAGGCTGGTTTTTTTATGCTGAAATTGAACATTTATTGAGCAGTACTAGGGGCTGCTGTTACAATTCCTCCTATACTTACATTACTCATTCTAATCTCCTCTGTGTTGGTTAAGCTTAGAGGTACTTTTGCATCATCAATAGTAATGTTTTTAAGGTAAATATCTTTAATAGGTTTACCCGGGAAACCTTGGATAACAATACCTCCGTAGCTGGCTTTTTTACAGGTAACATTTTGTATGAAAATATCTCTGATGTCGGTAATTAATCCGGCGGTGCCTTCTCCATGGTAAAAAGAAGTGATAAAGAAGCAATCTTCCACATCACCTAACTCTACATTTTTTACATAAATATTGCGAATAAAACCGCCTCTATCGGGATTTGATTTTAAATAAATACCCCGTTTTAAATAACCACCTACGCCACAGTTTTCTACAAATATATTTTGTACTCCGGCCGACATTTCACTGCCCATTACCACTCCGTGTAAACCTTTAAATTTACAGTTGCGAATAATAATGTTTTCTGATGGAATTGCTGTGGCTCTACCTTCTGTGTCACGACCGGCTTTAATTGCCACATTATCGTCGCCATTATTAAAGTTGATGTTTTCAATCAAGATATTTTTTGAATATTCGGGGTCTATACCATCGTTATTTACCAGTTTGGCAATAAAATTTATGGCTCTAAAAGTAGCGTTTTCTGATTTTACTAAATGAATGCACCAAAAAGGAGAGTTGGTAACTGTAACTCCTTCTACCAAAATGTTTTTACACTCGAAAAATTGCACCAAATGAGGACGTAAAAAATGCCCTTTGCCAAAAATTCGTTCTTTTATTGGTGTGCTGTTATGGTTGTAATCTCTACTTAGTTGTAAAGAGGCTTTTTGATTGGGTTTCCATGTGCTAAAGCTTTTCATGGCATTTCCGTCTATCGTGCCTTCGCCAATGATAGAAATATTTTCTTTTTGATACGCATAGATAAAGGGCGAGTAGTTGTAAAGGAAAGTGCCTTCCCAACTTGTTAATACTACCGGTAAATAACTGTCGGTATTATCGGTAAATTTTAAACGAGCTCCTTTTTGTAGTTCTAAACAGATATTGCTTTCTAAGTGCAGTGGTCCGTTAATAAAGTAAGTGCCGGCAGGTACAATAATATGTGCTCCTCCTTTTGCTTTTGCTTTTGCAAATGCTTGTTGAAATACCTTTCGGTTATCGGTAATGGAGTCGTTTTTTGTCCCTTTCTTTTTAAGCTTAATTTTGAATGCCGGAATTGCCGGAGCTTTAATGTTTTTTAAAATTTCATCGCGTTTGGCTTCGGGGTAAAAATCTTGTGCTAAAGCAGATTGGCAAATAAGTAAAGTTAAAAGTATGCACACACAATTCCCAATAATCTGTTTTTTCATAGTAGTAAGGATTAAAAATGTTTTGGTAAATGTACAATCTTTTTTTAAATTTGAAATTGTTGAATTATGAAATAAATAAGGAGTGAAGAAATTAGTTGTTCTTTCAGGAGCCGGTATTAGTGCCGAAAGTGGTATTAGTACCTTTAGAGATAGTGGGGGATTGTGGGATCAATACCGCATTGAAGATGTAGCAACGCCTGAAGCATGGCAACGTAATCCGGAGTTGGTAATAGATTTTTACAATCAACGTAGAGCTCAATTAGAACACTGCAAACCTAATAAAGCGCATATTGGCTTGGTAGCCCTCGAAAAATTTTATGAGGTGCATATTGTTACTCAAAATGTGGATAATTTCCATGAGAGAGCCGGCAGTTCTAATGTGTTGCATTTGCACGGAGAATTAACTAAAGTGTGTAATTCGGATAAGTCGCAAGTAATAGATATCGGTTATCGTAACACAACATCTGAAGAGAAAATAAATGGAACACCCATGCGCCCTTTTATTGTTTGGTTTGGCGAAGCTGTTCTTGCTATGGATAAAGCCATTCAAATTACACAGATGGCAGATATTTTTGTAGTGATAGGAACATCGTTAAATGTATATCCGGCAGCAGGCTTGCTTGATTATGTAAAAAAAGATTGCCCCATTTATTTGATAGACCCCAACGAGGTAATAACCAAAAAAGAAGTACTGTTTATTAATAAAGGAGCTTCAGAAGGAGTGAGTGAATTAATCAATTTGCTTTTATAAAAAACGCTTGAAATTTTTTTCAAGCGTTTCTGTTTTATGAGCGTAGAGCTTCGGCTCCACCTACTATATCAATAATTTCTTTGGTAATTGCTTCTTGTCGAGCTTTGTTGTATTTGAGTTTTAAGTCAAATATCAAATCTTCGGCATTGTCGGTAGCTGTTTGCATAGCTGTTGTTCTGGCACCATGTTCGGCAGCTATGGAATCTAGAATAGCACTGTATAAACGTAACCTCAATACCGTAGGCACCAGCTGTTTTATTAAATATTCCTTGTTTGGTTCTAAGATATAGTCTAGTGCTTTTCCGTCTGTTTTTTCGGTAACGCTTTTGGTAAGCGGCAACACAATTTCGTGGGCTATTAACTGTACTGCAGCATTTTTAAAGTGGTTATACACGAGCTCAACACAATCAATCTCCTTATTAAGAAACAATCCAATTACTTCGTCAATAATAGCAGCAACTTGTTCATAATCTGCTTTATCTACCAATTTATCATACCTGCCTTTTACATTATATCCTCTTTTAGCTAAAGATTCTGATATTTTTTTTCCAATAGTATAAAAGCAAATATTTTCTTTAGAAACATCTTCGTAGTTGCGGATTAGCTCATCTGTTTTTTTAATAACATTGCTGTTAAACGCACCACACAAGCTGCCATTAGAAGAGATAGCAATAATAGCTACTTTTTTAATGGGGCGCATATCTGCTAACGGAATGCTTAAATCATCGGTAGAATAGGTTAAAAAATCCTCCAATGTTTTTGCTAATTTTTCTTGGTAGGGTAAGTAGTTGGTTATAGCATCTTGTGCTCGACGCAATTTTGCTGCCGAAACCATCTTCATTGCACTTGTAATCTTTTTTGTGGAACTTACTGATGCAATTCTACCTCTAACTTCTTTTAATGAAGCCATATGCTGTTTTTTAAATAATGGTTAGTTTATTTTCCGTATTCAGCTTCTATTAATTGTTTTGCTTCTTTCTCAAGTATTTTAATAACATCGTCATTAATAACACCCGATTTTAAAACATCCAATACTTCTTTTTGGTATTTCATTTCTAATAGTTGCAAGAATAATTTTTCAAAGTTGACCACTTCGTTAATGGGTACGTTTGATAATAAACCTTTGGTTCCCAAATAAATAATGGCAATTTGTTTTTCTACCGGAATGGGAGAATACTGTCCTTGTTTTAAAATTTCAACATTTTTTGATCCTTTATCCAGAACTGCTTTTGTTACAGGGTCGAGGTCGGAACCGAATTTAGAGAATGCCTCCAATTCGCGGAATTGCGCCTGATCCAATTTTAAAGTTCCGGCAACCTTCTTCATTGCTTTTGATTGAGCATTACCCCCTACACGAGAAACGGAGATACCTACGTTGATAGCCGGACGAATACCTGAGTTAAACAAGTCGGAATCCAAGAAAATTTGACCGTCGGTAATAGAAATTACGTTAGTTGGAATATATGCCGATACATCACCTGCTTGAGTCTCAATAATTGGAAGTGCTGTTAATGAGCCACCCCCTTTAATAAGAGGTTTCATTGATTCAGGTAAATCGTTCATTTGTTTGGCAACCTCATCGGATTTGATGATTTTAGCGGCACGTTCCAATAAACGAGAGTGTAAATAAAACACATCTCCCGGATAGGCTTCACGACCCGGAGGACGACGTAGAATCAACGAAACTTCACGGTAAGCCACCGCTTGTTTTGATAAGTCATCGTATATTGCCAAAGCATGGCGTCCCGAATCGCGGAAAAATTCACCAATAGCAGCACCTGTATATGGAGCATAGAATTGCATAGCCGCAGGGTCTGATGCAGAAGCTGCTACAATAATAGTATAATCGAGAGCACCGTGTTTTTCTAAGGTTTGCACTAAATTGGCAATAGTAGAACCCTTTTGTCCGATTCCTACATAAATGCAATAAACGGGCTCTCCTTTTTCAAAATTTTCGCGTTGGTTGATAATGGTATCAATAGCAATGGCTGTTTTCCCTGTTTGACGGTCGCCAATGATTAACTCACGCTGACCGCGACCGATTGGAATTTGAGAGTCGATAGCCTTCAAACCGGTTTGCAGTGGCTCTGTTACCGGCTGACGGAAAATAACTCCGGGCGCTTTTCTTTCCAAGGGCATTTCGTAAGTTATACCCGTAATAGGTCCTTTACCGTCGATAGGATTACCCAGTGTATCAACTACCCGACCTAACATGCCTTCGCCTACTTGAATAGAGGCAATACGTCCGGTTCGTTTTACCGAGAAACCTTCTTTTATTTTTTCTGTAGACCCGAATAGTACGGCTCCAACATTATCTTCTTCCAGGTTTAATACTACTCCGTTCATGCCGTTTTCGAATTCGATAATCTCATTCGATTGAACATTGTTTAGTCCGTATATACGGGCTACACCATCACTCACTTGTAGTACTTTACCGACTTCTTGCAATTCAAGGTTGCTTTCCAATCCTTGTAATTGTTGTTTAAGAATATCAAAAATTTCGCTTGGTTTGATAGCGGACATAGCGCAATAATTTTATGTTGTTATTATTTTATTTTTCATACTTAAGCCGTCATGCTTGCTTGTATCTTTTTCAATTCTTCTTTGATACTGGCATCCATGCGTTGATTATTCACTTCGAAAACAAACCCACCAATTAAATCGGGGTTGATACTGGTTTTTAATTCCAGTTTTTGATTGTATCTAGCTTTAACAAAGTCGGTTATTTTTTGTAATGCTTTGTCGTTAAGCTTAGTGGCAGAGACTAATTCGCCTACCACCAGTTTTTTTTCTTTTCGGTATATATCTTGGTAAGACATGCTAAAAAAGATGAGAAATTCTTCTCTGCCTTTTTCGAGAACAAATTCAAAGAAAGTGCGTAATTCTTTTGATATTTCTTTACCAATAGCAGTTAGCAATAAGTTTAATTTTTGCTCTTTGCTGTAAATAGGGTTTGATAAAGCTACAGAAAACTCCGGTACTTGAAAAAAGGCTTGTGTTAATAAGAGCATTTGCTCGTATATTTCATTTTCACACTTCTTTTCAGCTGCCATAGCATAAAGAGCTTGTGCATATCGAATAGAAATTCTACCTTCGTTCATATCTTAATTGTTAAGCACGTTCACTTCGTCCAATAATTTATTCACATATTCTTGTTGAGCTTTGTCGTCTTCCATGCTTTTTTTAAGCACTTTACCTGCAATGTCAACAGAAATTAATGCTACTTGATTTTTGATGCCTTTTAAGGCTTTTTCTTTTTCTTGTTGGATAGCAATTTTTGCTTCATCCATAATTTTGACAGCTTCAGCTTTAGCTTTATCTTTTGCTTCTTGAAGAAGTTTTTCTTTCAAGGCATTTACTTCTTTCAAAATATCATTTTGCTCCTCTTTTGCGGCCGATATAATTGCTTTACGCTCTTCTTTAATTTGTTCCAATTGTGCTGTTATTTCATCCGCTTTTTTGATGGAATCGGCAATGTGTTGGTTTCTTTTAGCAATAGCATTGGTAATTACCGGAAACGCAAATTTTCCAAGGATTACTAACAGTATGATAAAGGTTAAGGTTGTCCAAAATACTAATCCTATATTGGGCGTAACTAAATCCATGGTGTTATTTTTTAAATGTTTATCATTAAGGATAGTAAAATTCTGTTTGGTTACAGCAGCAACCAAACAGAATTTTGTACATTAAATTATTTGCTGATCATAGCTACTACAACGGCAAATAGAGCAACACCTTCAACAAGTGCAGCTGCGATAAGCATTGCAGTTTGAATTTTGTTATACGCTTCCGGTTGACGTGCTATAGCTTCCATAGCCGATCCACCAATTCTACCAATCCCTATACCAGCTCCAATTACTGCTAGTCCGGCACCTATTCCTGCAACCGGTACTAAAGAAATTACTTCATGCATTGTTTACAAATTTATTAGTTAATAAAAATAGTTAATATCTTAATGGTGTTCCTGTACGGCAAGCCCTATAAATAATGCCGAAAGCATTGTAAATATATAAGCTTGCAATATAGCAACAAATAATTCTAACACATCGATAAATAAAACCAGTGGTATAGAGCCAAAAGCCAACCATGCAGTTTTAAAAATAAAAATCAATGAAACCAAGCTCAATACCACAATATGTCCTGCCGATATATTGGCAAAAAGACGAATCATTAACGCAAAAGGTTTGGTAAATACTCCAATTATTTCTATTGGAATCATAATTATCAAGAGTACTTTTGGTAAACCGGGCATGGCAAATATATGTTTCCAATAGTTTTTGTTGGCCGAAAAATTTACAATTAAAAAGGTAAATATTGCCAGTACAAAAGTTACGGCAATGTTACCGGTTACATTGGCACTACCAGGGAAAATAGGAATAAGCCCCAACATGTTATTAAACCAAATAAAGAAAAATACGGTTAATAGATAGGGTAAATATTTTGCATAGGTATGACCGATATTAGGTATTGCAATGTCTTCTTTGATAAATAAGATGATAGGTTCAAAAAAGCTTTGCATACCTTTAGGAGCTTGGTCGGGTCGTTTTTTGTATGTTTTTGCTACAGATAAGAAAACCCATAACATAAGCAAAGCCACCAAAAACATAGAAGAAACATTTTTAGTAATCGATATATCGATTGGTTTTTCATTGATAACATCTCCTGCTGCGTTTACATCTA
Source organism: Paludibacteraceae bacterium (assembly GCA_016938015.1). GTDB lineage: Bacteria > Bacteroidota > Bacteroidia > Bacteroidales > Paludibacteraceae > JAFGVL01. Next base: position 20,799 of record JAFGVL010000047.1, on the reverse strand, counting down.
ATTTCCCCTCTTTATTGGCAATATAGATGGTCTGACCTTGCATAATATAAGTAATATCTCCTTTTTTTACAGGACTGTGTCCATGATGAAATTCGCTCGAAAGAAACACATCAACATTAAAAGGTTGAGTTTGAACTAATATAATAGGAAGCGGAAAACTAACCGGAACTTTGTGTCCGTTATCATCTGTTAAATCCCATAAATGCCAGTCGTGATTATCTGCAATATGCTCCAGAATTACTGTTCCTGGGTCAAAAGCTTCTTCTTTTGTTTCATGTGTGTTGGCTACAGCAAAAAGAGCTGTAGAGAAGAATACAAGCACGAAGCTTAGTAATCGCAATTTTTTATTTAAAAATGTACTCATTCTATTGTTCAGTTTTCTTATTCAAAGTTGACAATATCCGTGTTTCAAACAATAAATACAACATAAAATACCCTAACAAAGAAAATAGAAAGGCATTTATATTTTCGTTTTCAAAAAAGAGATACAGTAAAATAAAAACAAGTGTAAGTAATATTTTTGTGGTTTTAATTACCAATAAAACCATTACCGATGCATTTGTTTTAGCTTGTAAAATTGTAATGGAAATAATTCCAATAACAATGAAAAATAAAGGTATAACCGGCATAAAAGCAAAATCATAGCTTGGAAATTGTGTTACTGTTAACAGTTTCTGTAGGATAAAAGCTGTTAGCATTATGCCTATCAGTAAGGAACCGTAACGAATTGATGTTTTAAATTTCTGCATCAATGATTTTTTCGGTACAAACGGTTATTTCATTCTCTTTTACTTCAGCAAACCCTCCTGATATGGTTATCATTCGCGTATCCGAATCGGAAATACGAAATGTAACAACGCCTTTCGTTAAAGTTGTTAGAAGGGGTGCATGCTTATCCAATACAGTAAACAAACCGATTGTGCCCGGTAGGGTAACAGCTTCTACCTCGCCGTCGTAAATTGTTTTGTTTGGGGATAAGAATTGTAATTTCATGCTGTGTTTTATCATTAATTATTTGCGGCTGCAGCCATTAATTTTTTACCTTTTTCAATGGCCTCGTCAATTGTTCCTACAAGGTTAAAGGCTGCTTCCGGATATCCATCCACTTCACCATCCATAATCATATTGAAGCCTCGAATGGTTTCTTCGATAGACACAATTACTCCCGGTATGCCGGTAAATTGTTCAGCCACGTGGAATGGTTGTGATAAAAATCGTTGTACACGACGAGCACGAGATACAATCAATTTATCTGAGTCGGAAAGTTCTTCCATACCAAGTATGGCAATAATATCTTGTAACTCTTTATAGCGTTGCAACAACATTTTTACACGTTGTGCAGTGTTGTAATGTTCATCTCCAATAACCGAAGCATCAAGAATACGAGAAGTAGAATCCAACGGGTCTACTGCCGGATAAATACCTAACTCTGCAATTTTACGGCTTAATACGGTTGTTGCGTCCAAGTGTGCAAAAGTAGTTGCAGGAGCGGGGTCGGTTAAGTCATCGGCAGGAACATAGATTGCTTGTACTGATGTGATTGATCCGTTTTTAGTTGAAGTAATACGTTCTTGCATCAATCCCATTTCAGTAGCAAGAGTTGGCTGATAACCAACCGCTGATGGCATACGTCCTAAAAGAGCCGATACCTCAGACCCTGCTTGTGTAAAACGGAAAATATTATCAATGAAGAAAAGGATATCGCGACCACCACCTTCGCCACCTGCATCACGGAACGATTCTGCTACGGTTAATCCTGAAAGAGCCACCGAAGCACGTGCGCCGGGAGGTTCGTTCATTTGTCCGAACACCAAGGTGGCTTGTGATTTGGCTAATTCCTCGTAATCAATTTTAGATAAATCCCAATCCCCTTTTTCCATGCTTTCTTTGAATTCTTTACCGTAACGAATTACGTTCGATTCAATCATTTCACGCAGTAAGTCGTTTCCTTCACGGGTACGTTCTCCAACGCCGGCAAATACAGAATAACCGTTATAACTTTTGGCGATATTATTAATAAGCTCCATGATAAGTACGGTTTTACCTACACCGGCACCCCCGAACAAACCAATTTTACCTCCTTTAGAATAAGGCTCTAATAAGTCGATAACTTTAATTCCGGTGAAAAGAATTTCTTTGGAAGTAGCCAAATCTTCGTATTTAGGTGCTTCGCGATGAATAGGATATGCTCCTTTCATATCTAAAACAGGCATACCGTCGATAGCAGTGCCTATTACATTCATCAATCGGCCTTTAATTTGGTCGCCAATGGGCATGGTAATTGCCGAACCTAAAGCTCGAACTTTTAATCCTCTCATTAAACCGTCGGTTGAATCCATGGCAATAGCACGAATGGTATCTTCACCAATGTGTTGTTGACATTCAATAATAACCTTTTGCCCATTTTCTCTGGTTATTTCTAACGCATCGTGAATTTTAGGCATGTCTTCGCAACCTTTAGGAAAAGCAACGTCCACTACCGGACCGATAATTTGTACAATATGACCAATCGTTTCTGACATAACATTAGACTTTATGATAATACTTTGAATTTCTATACAGAGGTTTTTTGTTGAAAAAACACTCCAAAATTAATGATATTTTTTTACCAGCAATTTTTTTATAAAAAAAAATAGTTTATTTAACATTCGATATTTAAGTAAAACGAAGTAATTATTTAACAATTAAAAGTTTATCTTTGTTTTTACTTATAGTTTAAAAAAATTGTGCATAGTGAGGTATGAAAAAAATAGGAATCTTGTCGGATACCCATGCTTTTCTTGATGAGAGGGTGTTTGTGCATTTTAAAAATTGTGATGAAATATGGCACTTGGGTGATTTTGGTTCGGTAGAAGTGGCTGATAAATTGCTGGCTTTTAAACCTCTAAAGGCGGTTTATGGTAATATTGATGGGACCGAATTGCGCAGTATGTTTCCTATGCATAATCGGTTTTTGTGCGAAGGAGTAGATGTGTGGTTAACTCATATTGGGGGTTATCCGGGTAATTATGCCAAAGAAGTAAGGTTGGAGTTGCGTAAAAATCCACCGAAATTATTGGTGTGTGGCCATTCGCATATTTTAAAGGTGCAATATGACAAAAAGTTAAACTTGTTACACATTAACCCCGGTGCCGAAGGTAAGTATGGTTTTCATAAAGTGCGTACGCTTATTCGTTTGGTAATAGACGGAACTAATATTAAAGACTTGGAGGTGATAGAATTGGGTTAGTTTTTTTAGTGGAATTTTTTGTTGGAGTAAAAAATATGTTCACCTTTGTTGTAGTAAGGTATAATTAAAAATTTGTGACCATGAAAAGAATTGTTATAGCGTTTATAGGTCTTGTATGTTCTATCGTTGCTTTTGCACAAGATGTTATTATTACAAAAAAAGCGGAACAATTAAAAGTGAAAATTGTTGAATTGAGTGCCGATGAAGTAAAGTATCGCCAATTAGATAAGATAGTGGACGGGCCCATTTTTGTATTGAAAGCAGAGGAGGTGTTGTCTATTGTATTTTTTAATGGAAGTGTAGTAGTAAACGATCAGACAACAGGAAAGTTGCTTGTTGCAATGGCTAAAGAGGAAACCCCTCAACCAATTATTAAAAAAGAAGAAAAAGTGTATTCCGATTCCATTGAACATTTTGGAGGGTTTTATTTTTATCAGGGTAAAAAAATGTCCGACTCCCAGTTCGAAGATTTATTGGAAAACAATTGCGTACCAGCTTATATGAAATATAAAGCAGGAGAAACTTTACAAATGGGAAGCAACGGCTTATTCGTGCCCGGAATTATTTTTTTAGGAATGGGAGCCGGACTGTTGGCCTTTGATTATAATATTGACGATATTGACTCTGAGTTGGAAAATTTTGCTTTGATAGCAACTATTGCCGGAGGGGCTGCCATTTTGGTTTCTATCCCTTTAAAAATTATTGGTGCAGGTATGAAAAGTTCTGCTGCCAATCTGTATAATAATACTTGTGTTAGTAAATCGGCGGCGCAACTGAACCTAAATTTAAAAACGAATGGTGTAGGGTTGGCGTTGAGTTTTTAAGGAAAGAAAACTCTTCTTTAAGTTTAATGAGGTTTTGCTTGGAGTAAAATTTTTCTTTCTTATAATGATATAACTATCTCTATTAAGTTATAGAAGTTTATTTCTTCTTTATTAATAAAAACAGGTTTTAAACTTATGCAACAAGTTGTTTTGGTAATAATTTTTTTGTTTTTTGTTGTAGGTTTTGGGTGTTCGAAAGATGACGAGAATAAAGAACCACAGCCTTTGGCAAAAAGGAGCTTTTATATGGGTACTACCCCATGGCCGGGTGATTTAACGGTGTCTGAAGTAGATAAAACGTATCAATTTATTAATACCTATTGCGATATTGTATCTCATCATTTTGATGAAGGTATTCCGTATGAAGAAGCTTATTCAAATACCACAATGCCAAGTAAATTATTGGAAGACGTAGCGTTTAGAAAAGAAAAAACGGCTACGAATAAAAAAGTGTTTTTGAGTGTAGCTGCTCTTTCTATCAATAGGGTGTCAAAAGCACCATATTATAGTGTATCAATAATAGCTGATGATACGAAAAATTACTGGGAGGGTTTACCTTTTAACAATCAAAAAGTAATTACGGCTTATGTTAACTATATAGCTTGGCTTATAGAACAATTTAATCCTACTTATGTAAACTACGGGGTAGAGAGTAACTGTTTGTCGTGGAATGCAACTGCATTTGCCAACTATAAGAGTTTTTTGGAACAAGTATATCAACAACTCAAAGCAGATTATCCGAACATCCCCTTTTTTGTTAGTTTTATAGTAGATGAAAGTGTCGAAGGCTATAACTATGCAGGTCAACTTCTAAATTGCACCGATTTTATAGGCTTGAGTTCTTATGCTTATATTACAGTAAGTTCATCAGCAAACGGAGATACAAATCCTAAAAACTTCCCGACCGATTATTACGAAAGGTTTATCAATTTATCTCCAACCAAACCATTAGCATTTGCCGAAACAGGATATATAGGAGAGGATTTAAATATACCTGAATATAATCTTAATAAACAGGGAAATTCAATTTGGCAAAAAGATTATTTGGAAAAGGTGTTTAAATTGTGTCAAGATAAAAATGCAAAATTATTTATTTGGTTTTGCCCCAAAGATTACGATGCATTAATTACAACTTTTCAATATCAAGGAGCAACTGATCAAGAAACAATAAACTTAATGACTCTATGGAGAGATACCGGATTGATAGACGAAAATGGAATTAAACGTCCGGCATATTATTCTTGGTTAAACTGGTTTATGCGAGGGAGAGAAGAGTAAAGCTTTCTCTATTGTATTTCTCCCTTCAACGTAGCCGATGAGGCTTCGGTTATTTTTACCATAACCAGTTCCCCAATCCGTCTGCCTGCTCTTGGAAAAACCACTACTTTATTTTGAGAAGTACGCCCAAAAAAGTGTTCTTTGCTCCTTTTGGAGAAGCCTTCTACAAGCACTTCAAATTCTTTTCCAATATCTTTTTTATTACTCGCCAGTGATAATTCTCCTTGTAAAGCAATAATTTCATTCAAACGGCGAATTTTGGTTTCTTCCGGCACATCGTCGGGCAAGTTGCTGGCTGCAAAAGTGCCGGGGCGTTCGCTGTATTTGAACATAAATGCCATATCATAACCAACTTCACGCATCAACGATAGGCTTTGTTGATGATCTTCTTCGGTTTCGCTGCAAAAGCCGGCAAAAATATCGGTAGTAATACTGCAATTGGGCAAAATACGCCGAATGGCAGCAATTCTGTTAAGGTACCATTCTCTGCTGTATTTGCGTTTCATTAATTCGAGTATGCGGTCACTTCCCGACTGTACCGGCAAATGAATACTCCGACATAAATTTGGATGTGCAGCCATCACTTCCAGTGTTTCGTCGCTCATATCTTTGGGGTGCGAAGTAGTAAAACGAATCCGCATATTGGGTGTGGTTTCGGCAACTTGTTTTAATAATTCGGGGAAGGTTATGGTATCTAATATGTTAGGAGACGCAATGCCTTGCGTCTCTACATTGTCTTGGTTCTTGGCTATTTGTTCTTGGCTCTCAAATCGATACGAATTTACATTTTGTCCCAACAACGTAACTTCCTTGTATCCCTTTGCTTCTAAATCTTTTAATTCATTTAAAATGCTGGCTATATCTCTACTACGTTCACGTCCACGAGTATAGGGTACAATGCAGTAGGTACAAAAATTATTGCATCCGCGTGTAATGGAAATAAAGCCTGAAAGCGTATTGCCAATGCGAGAAGGAATAACATCCTTATACGTTTCGGTGGTAGAGAGTTCTACATTAATTGCTTTTTCGCCTTTTTCTACAGCTCCGATTAAGTTGGGTAAATCCAGGTAGGCATCGGGTCCTACAACAATATCAACCCCATGGGCTTTAATGAGTTCTTCTTTTACCCGTTCGGCCATGCACCCAATAACCCCGATAATTAGTTTAGGTTTTTTTTTCTTTTTGATAGATTGAAAAACGGTAAGGCGAGAAAGTACTTTTTGCTCGGCATTATCGCGTACCGAACAGGTGTTAACAAAAATGGCATCTGCTTCATTAATATTAGCCGTAATAGTAAACCCATCCATTTGCATAATGGAAGCAACCACTTCGCTATCGGCAACATTCATTTGGCAACCGTAGGTTTCTATATAAAGTTTCTTGTCTTTAAAAATTTCTTTATCAGCAGATTTTGTCATAATACAAAAGTTGTGTTTGAGCCTGCAAAGATAAAAAAACCATTAGAATAAGATATTTGAAATTTTGAGTATTTTTTAAAAACCAATATGTTTAATCACTAAAAATTACTTAAAAACTCTTTGTTTATTTTAAAAAGTTTTACATTTGCGGCTTAAAATGCAATTTATTTAATGCATGAATAATAAAAGGCAAGATATAGAACATTTGGGTGTAATTACAATGCTTACAAATGGGAAAGCAATAGTTCGAATTGTTCAGAATTCAGCCTGTTCTGCCTGTCATGCAAAAGGAGCTTGTTCAGCTGCCGATACTGCCGAGAAAAATATTGAAGTAATGCTTACTGAAGGACAATCGTTTCAAATAGGTCAGCAAGTAATAATTACAGGTCGTTCTGTATTAGGTTTTGCAGCTGCTGTTTATGCTTATCTTATTCCATTTGTATTGCTTTTTGCTACTCTTTTAGTTGTATTTGAGTACACACATAGTGAACAAATTGCGGCTTTAGCTTCAATAGGTTCAGTAGTTTTTTATTATTTCGTGTTGTATTTTTTTAAAAATAAACTTTCAAAGAAATTTACTTTTTACATCAAATAACTAATTTCGTAAAATATGAATGTTATTTTAATTACAGTTTTGATGCTCGGATTGTTGGGAGCTGTAGCTGCTGTTATTCTATATTTTGTAGCCCAAAAATTTAAGGTTTTTGAAGATCCGCGTATTGATGAAGTGCAAGAGGTATTACCTGCTGCAAATTGTGGTGGTTGTGGTTTTGCCGGATGTAGAGCGTTTGCCGAAGCTTGTGTAAAAGCAGATACTTTAGATGGATTGTTTTGTCCTGTAGGAGGAAATGAGGTAATGGCTCAAGTAGCTGCTGCGATAGGACAAGAAGCGGTTGTTGCCGATCCAAAAATTGCAGTTGTTCGTTGTAACGGAAGCTGTGAAAATCGTCCTCATACAAATATGTATAATGGAGCAAGTTCTTGCGCTGTAGCTGCTGCTTTATATGGAGGCGAAACAGCCTGTTCTTATGGCTGTTTAGGCTTGGGCGATTGTGAAGTTGCTTGCGAATTTGATGCCTTGCATATGAATCCTATTACAGGATTACCCGAAATAGACGAAGAAAAATGTACTTCTTGTGGAGCTTGCGTAAAAGCTTGTCCGAAGTTGATTATTGAGTTGCGCAAAAAAGGGCCTAAATCACGACGCATTTTTGTGAGTTGTGTAAATAAAGACAAGGGAGCTGTTGCTAAAAAAGCTTGTGATGTTGCTTGTATTGGTTGTGGAAAGTGCGAAAAGGTGTGCGAGTTTAATGCGATTACTATTGAAAATAATTTGGCATATATCGATCCTGTTAAATGCCGATTGTGCCGTAAATGTGTAGAGGTTTGTCCAACAGGAGCCATACATGAGTTAAATTTTCCTCCCCGAAAAGAGAAGGAAACAATAGCACCTGTTAACCAAGAAAAGGCAGAATAAGTAAGTAATGATAATAGATTAATTGGGATATTGAATATATGAAGACATTTAAAATAGGGGGTATTCATCCACCTGAAAATAAACTTTCGGCCAATAAGACCATTCAAGTAGCGCCACTTCCTACACAAGCCATAGTGATGCTTGGGCAATGTTTGGGAGCCCCTTCAACTCCTGTAGTTGAAAAGGGTTCAGAGGTGAAAGTGGGTACACTGCTTGCCAAATCGAGCGGTTTTGTTTCGGCTAATTTACACGCGCCCGTTTCAGGAAAAGTTGTTAAAATTGATGAGTTTATTGATGCTAGTGGGTATAAAAAAAGTGCTGTTGTAATTGATGTAGAAGGCGATGTTTGGGAAGATGCTATTGATAGAAGTACAACTTTAATAAAAGAAATAAAAGCTTCGAAAGAAGAAATAATTAAGAAAATTGCCGATGCCGGTATCGTAGGTTTAGGTGGAGCCACTTTCCCTACTCATATTAAATTAACGCCTCCTCCCGGAAAAACGGCCGAAGTGCTTATAATTAACGGCGTTGAATGTGAACCATATCTTACTTCCGATCATCAATTAATGATGGAAAAAGGAGAAGAAATAGTGGTGGGCATAACCATTTTAATGAAGGCAATAGGTGTTAATCGTGCAATAATTGGTATTGAAAATAACAAACCGGATGCAATTGCTCACTTACGTAAAATTGTTGCTCAATATAGCGGAATAGAGGTTTGCCCTTTAAAAGTGCAATACCCACAAGGAGGCGAAAAACAATTGATAGATGCAATAATTAATCGTCAGGTGCCAAGTGGAACTTTGCCGGTAGAAGTAGGAGCTGTTGTGCAAAATATTGGAACTGCCTTTGCTGTGTACGAAGCGGTTCAAAAAAATAAACCATTGTTTGAACGTATTATTACTATTACAGGAAAATCGGTAAAAACTCCTTGCAACCTACTAGCACGAATTGGTACTCCTTTTTCACAATTAATTGATTTTTGTGGTGGGCTTCCGAATGATACGGCTAAAATAGTTGGTGGTGGTCCTATGATGGGAAAAGCTTTGGTGTCTGTAGATGTGCCAATGACAAAAGGTAGTTCGGGCTTGTTAATGATACCGGAGGCAGAAGCTCAACGCCAAACTATAAGAAACTGCATTCGATGTGGAAAATGTGTAAGTGCTTGTGCTATGGGTATAGAGCCGTTTTTACTCATGGCAACCTCAGAACGAGCTATGTGGGAAGAAGCAGAATCTGCTCATATAATGGATTGTATAGAGTGTGGTTCTTGTATGTTTGTGTGTCCGTCTAACCGACCTTTGCTTGATTACATCCGTTTAGGTAAAGCTAAAGTGGGAGCTATTATAAGAAGTAGAAAATAAGTATTCTTCAACCTTTTCACAAGGAAAGAAAGTTATTTGGCTATTTAGATTTAAAAATGAAAAACTTAAAATATGAGTAAATTTATTGTATCACCATCACCGCATATTCATAGTGGTAATTCTGTGCAAAAGAGCATGTATGGTGTAATAGTCGCATTATTGCCTGCCTTGGCAGTTTCTTTAGTTTTCTTTGGTTTGGGTGCATTAATTATAACTTTAACAGCCATTCTGTCGTGTGTTATTTTTGAATACGTGATACAAAAATATTTATTGAAAGGGGAGCCTACTATATTGGATGGTTCGGCTATTCTTACAGGTTTATTGTTGGCATTTAATGTACCTTCTAATCTCCCAATATGGATGATGGTTGTTGGTGCTGCAGTGGCTATAGGTATAGCAAAAATGACTTTTGGAGGATTGGGAAATAATCCTTTCAATCCTGCATTGGCAGGTCGTGTGTTTATGTTGATTTCTTTTCCGGTACACATGACTTCTTGGCCAAAACCGGAAATTTTACCTTTAACTTATATTGATGCGGTAACAGGAGCAACTCCTCTTGGAATAATGAAGGAAGGGTTGGCAAAAGGAGATTCATTAACCAATATAATGACTCAAATCCCATCTTTTACAGATATGCTTATAGGAAAAATGGGAGGTAGCTTGGGCGAAATTTCTGCTATTGCTTTGTTAATTGGTTTTGTGTATTTGTTATGGAAGAAAATTATAACCTGGCATATTCCTGTAAGTGTGATTGGAGCAGTTGCTATTTTTACAGCCATCCTTCACGGAGCTAATCCCCAAGCCTATGCCGGTCCTGTATTTCATATATTTACAGGGGGGCTTTTGTTAGGGGCTATTTTTATGGCAACCGATTATGTTACGTCTCCTATGTCTAAAACAGGTATGCTAATTTATGGAACTATGATAGGAGTTATAACTATATTAATACGTGTGTTTGGAGCCTATCCCGAAGGAGTATCATTTGCTATATTAATAATGAATGCCTTTACACCGCTCATCAATAAATATATAAAACCAAAAAGATATGGGGAGATATTAAAATGAAAAAGTTAAAATCAAGCTTAATAAATATGGTTCTTAGCCTTACCCTTATTTCTGCTATAATGGCAGCAGCTTTAGCGGTAGTATATGGTATGACAAAAGAGCCAATTGCGTTATCAGAAGTTAGCGCAATTAATGATGCTGTTAAATTGGTAGTCCCTTTATTTGATAATAATCCAAATGCAGAATCGTGGAAAGTAGCGGTAGAAGGTACGAAAGATAGCTTGGTTCTTTATCCGGCCAAAAAAGGAGGCGAATTAGTGGGTACTGCAGTAAGCACTTATACAGATAAGGGTTTTAGTGGACGTTTTACAGTAATGGTCGGGTTTTTACCGGATGGAAGTATTTATAATACCAAAGTGCTTTCTCATAAAGAAACACCCGGACTAGGTTCTAAAATGTCCGATCCGAAATTTCATGATCAATTCAATGGTTTTAATCCTGAAAATAAAAAACTACAAGTAAAAAAAGATGGAGGAGATGTAGATGCCATTACAGCAGCTACAATTTCTTCTCGCGCATTTTGTGATGCTGTTCAAAGAGCGTATGATGTGTATATGAAAAATAATGCTGATGCAACTAGCGGTGCTACGAAAGGAGGTCAAGAATGAGTTTGTTTAAAAATTTTGTTAATGGTCTTTGGAAAGAAAATCCATCTGTCGTTTTAGTGTTAGGTACATGTCCTACATTAGCAGTAACTACCGAAGCTGTAAATGGCTTAGGGATGGGTGCTGCAACTACTTTTGTGTTGATTTTTTCCAATTTATTCGTTTCTCTTCTAAAGAACTTAATTCCAGATAAAGTGCGGATTGCAGCTTTTGTTTTGATAATAGCCACCTTTGTAACTATTGTCGATTTGGTTATGAAAGCTTTTACTCCCGATTTATATAAGGCATTAGGGGTATTTATTCCGTTAATAGTAGTAAACTGTATTATTCTTGGAAGAGCAGAAGCCTTTGCTCAAAAAAACGCTCCTCTTCATTCGGTTTTAGATGGTCTAGGTATGGGAGTTGGTTTTGCTTTGGCATTGACGTTTATGGCGTCATTTCGCGAATTATTAGGAAATGGAACCATTTTCGGACTTAAAATGGTAGCTGAACAAGCTACTACCATTTTATTATTTATACTCCCTCCCGGAGCCTTTTTTGCTTATGGATATATGATTGCAGGTGTAAATTTTATTAAGAGAAAACAAAAAGTTAAATAACTATGGATTATATTAATATTATCATACTTGCATTGTTTGTAAACAATGTTGTATTAGCTCAGTTTTTGGGCATCTGTCCGTTTTTGGGGGTTTCAAATAAAATCCCTACAGCTTTGGGTATGGGAGCAGCTGTAGTTTTTGTTATGGCATTGGCTAATTTAGCAACCTATTTTGTGTATAGTTATGTGTTGGTTCCTTTACAAATCGAATTTATGCAAACTATTTCTTTTATATTGGTAATTGCAGCATTAGTTCAAATGGTCGAAATTATTCTCAAAAAAATGAGCCCTCCTTTGTATCAAGCTTTGGGTATTTATTTGCCCTTAATTACAACCAATTGTGCTGTATTAGGTATAGCTCTTTTAGCTATTACTAAAGAATATGATTTAATACATAGTGTGATTTATGCCAGTATGACTGCTATTGGATTTACTTTGGCTATGGTTATAATGGCAGGTATTCGAGAACAATTACAATTGGTTACTATTCCAAAAGGAATGAGAGGCGTGCCAATTGTATTAGTAACAGCCGGTTTATTGGCAATGGCATTTATGGGCTTTTCGGGAATGGTTAAATGATCATTAGCTCATTTGCCAATATGTTAATGTGCAAATCAAAAATACTAACACACAAGGTGTATATAATATAATGTATACTTTGTTTTTTATAAGATGGATAAGTCTATTCAAACAAAGTTAACTAATGTACTCTCCCCTTCTATTGGAGGTGGTTTTGGGAAGTCTCTTATTCTTAACCTTACCAAAGATGGTTCGCACACTCTTTATGTGCCCGCAATTGATGAAACATATCATTCTGTTTATGGAGCAATCAATGAATCCCATCATGTCTTTATCGAAGCAGGTTTATCTCTTATTCAAAAAGAAGAAATAACCGTATTGGAGATAGGTTTTGGTACAGGATTAAATGCGTTTTTAGCAGCTATATATGCCACACAATACGAAAAGAAAATTCAATTTACAAGCATTGAGAAATACCCTTTAAATGAGCAAGTGTGGCAAGGTCTTAATTATGGCGAGGAATTAGGTAATACGCCATTGTTTAAGGCGATACATATGTCTAAATGGGAGCAAAAGGTTCTAATTAACCCACACTTTACGCTCTATAAATTAGACGATGAGTTGGAAAATTTATTGTTGTATGATACCTATGATTGTATTTTTTTTGATGCCTTTTCGCCCGAAAAACAACCTGAATTGTGGACGGAAGATATTTTTTATAAGATGTATAACTATACAGCTCAAGGAGGTTTATTAACTACCTATTGTGCAAAAGGGGCTGTTCGTAGGGCAATGCAAGCGGTAGGATATAAAGTTGAGCGTATACCCGGTCCTATTGGTAAAAGAGAAATGCTAAGAGCAATAAAAGAATAGCTCACGTTAATTAATTTTATTCGGATGAAAGAGATTATTAAATCAAATGTGCCTTTTTTACTCCCGACCCTTCTTTTTTGGTTGTTCTTATTTGTTGCTGTATGTTGCTTTGATAAAGCCGATTTGCATTTACAAATAAATGCCTTTCACTCAATGTTTCTCGATGAGTTTTTTAAATTTTACACCGAAGTAGGAGGGTGGTTTCCATTTGTTGTGGCTGTTGGTTTATTATTTTATAGGTTTGGTGCAGCTATATTGATAGTGGCAAGTCAGTTGGTGGCAACTATTCCTGTGCAAGTATTAAAGAGGACAATAGATGCCGACCGACCAAAACTTTTCTTTGAGAAAATGGCAGTGGACTTGCCTCAAGTGGAAGGTGTTGATTTACATAACACACACAGTTTTCCGTCGGGTCATACTGCTGCAGCCTTTGCCTTATTTTTTTGTTTAAGTATATTGGTTTTTAAACCGTTATATAAAATATTGTTCTTTGTATTGTCTTTTTTAGTGGCATTCTCGCGGGTATATTTATCGCAACATTTTACATTTGATGTGGTTGTGGGCAGTATAATTGGAGTTTTAGCAAGCATGTTGTATTATTATTACCACAAAAAAATGCATGTGAGCTGGTTTCAAAAATCTCTTTTAAGTAAAAATGCTAAATTATAGCTCGTTTTTTCAAATAATTGTAAATTGTAAATTGTAAATTGTAAATATTGTATATCTTTGCCGCTCGTTTTTAAACAATTTAAATAATTAACTATGTATTTGTCAGCTCAACAAAAGCAAGAAATCTTTGGTAAATACGGAAAGTCTAACACTGATACTGGGTCAGCAGAATCCCAAATAGCATTGTTTTCGTTCCGTATCAACCATTTGACTGAACACTTAAAGTCAAACAAAAAAGATTATAGCACAGAACGCGCTCTTAAAACATTAGTTGGTAAACGACGTCAGTTACTCGATTATCTTAAAGATATTGAGATTGAGCGTTACCGTACCATTATTAAAGAGTTAGGTATTAGAAAGTAATTCATTTATTTTCTTGAAAAGAAAAAACATTCCTTAAAAGGAATGTTTTTTTTTAACATTTTTCAGCCTAAAAAAGGGCTTTTTAAATCGAAACATGCTTTTTAACATATTTTTTTCTAAAAATATATTAAAAAGCAAGTTTTTTTTTATTTATATTTGACACATAATTGCTTAATTTCTAATTAAAACAAATTGTACATGGGAAAACCCTTACTCTAGGCTCTTTAATTCTATTTTTACTCAGACTTTATTTAAAAATCTGTGCTTTTTTGTGAAAATTTTCTGTTTTTTTTTACTTTTTTAGTAAAAAACGGTTCTTTTTCAACAATAGGTACAATTATTTTATTTTTTATATCCCCTTAAGTCTGCTATATTTAGAATAATTCTAATCTTGCCCTTCTGTAGGTATTTCTTTTCTCTTGTATAATTTTAGTTGTTGTGCTATACATTCTGTATGCCAACTTTATGCATGTAAATAAAAACATAAAATAAAACTAAGATTATGAAAAATCTTTACTCTACTTCAAAAAAAACACTTTCACGTTTTAGTATGCTAGCCGTATTATTGTTTTCATTTATTGTAACGGCTAATGCTCAAGCAGTTGGTGATTATCGTTCTAATGGTGCAGTAACTTGTAGTTCATCAACTAATTGGCAACGATGGGATGGTTCAGCTTGGGTAAATGCAGGTTCTTCACCAGGTAATGGTATTAGTGTTACAATACAATCAGGTCATACCTTTAGCCCTAGTTCAGGTAAAACATGGAATAACCTTACTATTCAATCTGGAGCTTCTGTGATTACCGGAACATCAACTATAACTATAAATACTGGTGGTACTGTAAATAATCAGGGAACCATCACTTCCGGTGCATTAAATGTATATATGACAGGCGCAGGAAATCTGGGAGGTACATTTAGTGAATTGCGTTTTAATACTTCGGGGATTACTCATACAGCTATAGCTGATGTTAATATTATTACACGAAATGGGTTAAACAACGGAAAACTGAATATGGGGTCGTATAATTATACCTTAGGTTCAGCCGCAAATTTATATAGTGGTACAACAGGTACTGCTGCATTTTCTGCAACTTGTTGTATTACAACAGATGGTGTAGATGGGAGTGTAGCAAAAACATTTTCAGGTTCCGGATCTGTGACCTTACCTATTGGTACCCTTGCCGGTGCTTATACGCCCGTAACATTGAATCCGACAGCAACCGTATACGGTACTATAAGTGTTACTCCAGTGGCTACTGCTGAACCAAATACAAATGCTCCTACAACTGATCAGATTAATAGACATTGGGTTGTTGAAGAAACAGGTTTTACGGGAATTTCTGCGTTAACAGCTACAACTGTTTATGCAGATGCAGATATTAGCGGCACAGAAGCTAGTTATGTTGCTGGAATATGGGATGGTTCTACTTGGACTCAATCTTCAACAGTAACTACAGCTACAAATATTGTTGCTTATACCTGTCCAACAACTACTAATACAACATTTAATTTAACTGCAGGTGAACCTGCAAACTTTTCAGTAGTAGCAGGTCCCGAGTTAAATGTAATGCAAGGAGCAACCAATATGGTTTGTGGTGGCACTGCTTATGATTTTGGCTCAATAGATATTGGTAATAATGGAACTGCGACGTTTACCATTCAAAATACGGGTACTGCCGATTTAACTATTAGTAGTTCCAGTATCTCGCCGGCCGATTATACTATAACTTCTTCTTATACAAGCCCAGTTGCTGCAGGTGGTAGCACTACTGTTACCGTTCGATTTGCACCTGGTACAGCTGGTACTATTACGGGTTCTTTGGTGTTAAATAATGATGACACGAATGAAGGTGCTTGTTCTATAAATTTCACGGGTGTTGGGGTAACTCCAGCTTGTGTAGCAGGTACTCCTGCTATAGCTGCAGCTCCAGCGCAATGTGGCGGTACGGTTAATTTAGCAGCTTCGGGTACACCTGCGGCTGATGATGAATGGTTTTGGCAAACAACTTCTACCGGAACATCAATTGCTAGTCCGGCTTCTTCAACCTACCCAGTTACTGTTTCCGGTACGTATTATTTACGTGCATATAATTCTGTTGGTCTTTGTTGGGGTCCCGCAGCTTCGCGTGTTGTAACTATTGATGTGGCTCCTATTTCAAATGCAGGTACCGACATTACTTTTACCCAAAATGCTACAAATACACAAACAACTACATTAGCTGCAACAGCTCCTTCAGGTACAGATACCGGTGCGTGGACAATTGTGTCCGGTGGAACAGGTACTTTCTCTGCTTCCACTTCTGCTACTTCAACATTTACGCCAACAGCAGCTGCCTATCCGGCAACTTATGTGTTGCGTTGGACCGTGACTAATTCCTGTGGTTCAGTAGCTGATGACGTTACTGTGACAGTGAATGAATATGTAGCACCGGTAAATCCAGCCTCTTGTTATTCTGAAACTTTTGAGAGTATAGCTCCAACAGGTTCTCAAACTTGTGCTTCAAATCCTGCTGATCCATTAGGAATGTATTTACAAACAGGATCTTCAACTACAAAATGTGATGGAAAAACCTTAACTACAGCCAGTGGGGCATTTGGTGGTGCAAGTTCTTCTTTTGCCGCAACCAGTTATGTTACACATGCCGGCTCAAGAGGTATTTTTCTTTATAGAAATAGTACATTTTCATTTCCTAATGCAAATAATGCAAAGAAGCTATCCTTTTATATTCAAGCAAAAAGTCCCTCTAATTCTTTAGGGAATAATAGAGGGTTTTCACTTTTAATAAATGGTTCACCTGTGACGGCAGGTGTTACAATAAACGGAGTAGAATTAACAGGAGGCGAATCTACGTATCCAATCTTAGAAGTTGCAACTAGCCGTTATCTGCTGGGTAATTCTTTCTATTTAGTAGAATACGATCTTACGGCATATCCTTCTGCGACTATTGCTATTTCAACAGGTGATGATTCTAATTCTGATATGTATTTGGATGATGTTACCGTAACTTGTGCTCCCGAATTAAATGTGCGTGAGTCCGGTGTGGATGTACCTTGTGGAGGTACGATCGATTTTGGAACTACTCCGCTTGGAACGCCTGTGTCAAAGACTATCGTTGTCCAAAATGTGGGTGGAGAAACCATGAATATAGCAAGTATGCTTATCAGTCCATCTGTTGGTTTTACAATAACATCTGTAGTTCCTATAACGATTGCTGGAAGTAGTGCTGCTAATGTAACTGTTGAGTTTGACCCGGCTACCTATGGTACCAAAACAGCAACCTTAACAATTATAAATGATGACAATACCGATAATGTGGATGAAACTTCTTGTCCGATTATATTAACAGGTGTTGCAGAACCTCTTGTTCCGGCTTTGGAAGCATTACCTACTCCGGTTACTGGTCTTGATTATGTAGTTGGTTCAGGTCCTTCTGCAACACAAGTAATTACAGTGAAAGGATGGAACCTTGCGCTTGGAAATTTAACTAATTCAGCTTTAACTAATTTTGAAATATCTTATAATGCAGGTGGTAGCTGGGTTGCAGCTACATCGGCATATGCAACAGCCGATTTTACTAAATCGGTATTAGTGCGTTTAAAAGCTGGTTTAGCAATTGGAAATTATTCAGAAACAATTACGTTTACAGCTGATGGACAAACTGAAGATGTTGTAATAGCAGGAATCGTAACGTATCCTCCTCCAGTATTGACTGTTACTCCGGCAACTTTATCCGGTATGACATATGGACTTGGAGAAGGACCCTCACAACAAATAAAAACATTTACTATATCGGGAGTAGACTTACAACCGGGTGATATAACCGTTGACGCACCTACTAACTTCCAGGTATCGACAGATGGTGTCAACTTCTTCAATTCCTTAACTATTGCTCAATACGATTTGCCTACTACTCAAGTATATGTACGTTTGGTGGCTGGTTTATCGGAAGCAACATATAGTGGAAATATTGAAGTATATGGTGGTGGTGTTAATGCAGTAGATGCAGAAACTGTTGCTGTAAGTGGTTCAGTTGTCGCTGTACTTACGAATCCATATGTGATTACTTCGGATGTAATTGATGATAAAGTTTGTCAGGGAGAGAATGTTACATTAACGGTTGATTACGTATCAGGTTCTAGTTATTTATGGCAACAACGACTTTCGGGAAGTACCGATTTATGGACAACGATTGGTCAAACAACGCAATCAATAATTGTAGCACCTTCTTTAGATATGGATTATAGGGTATATGTAGATGGTTATACGGTAACTAAAACTATTAGAGCAATTATTTGTTGTGAGTCTATGGCGGCTAGGAGAGTAGTTATTCTAGACGATTTTGGAACTATTAATAATTGTACCAATCCTAGTGCTACTTATGTAACAGCTAGTTATAGCTGTGAAGCTACTGTAACAGGAGGTGGTGAGTATGGATTTGCTACCGACGCAAATGATTTAGCAACTTTTTGGCCGAGTACTTTCGATCATACTACAGGAAATGGTACAGGTGCTATGGTTTGTTTTGATGCGACTGCAGCAGGTGAAATTGCTTATAGTAGAACGTATACCGGTTTATGCGAGAATACTATTTATGATTTTTCTGCTTATATAAAAAATATACACACAGGTACAGATGATTTACCTAGATTAGATTTTGTATTGAAGAATTCTGGGGGAACTGTTTTAGAGAGTATTAATTCCGGAGAAATTGATTATACTAACACTTGGGTGGAAAGAGGCATTTCCTTTAATACTGGTGCCGCAACTGAAGTTATTCTTGAGATTTGGAGTATGCATAATAGTACAAGTGATAATGACTTTGCCCTAGATGATATTACCTTTACAACTTGTATTCCTTCATTAGATCTTTACAGTGATTTGCCTACCTTAACAAAGGATGAAATTATATGTGAGTCAACAAACATTCCTATTACAGCACATACTCCTTATGATATATCCGATTTTTATCCGACTCCTTTCTATGGTTTCCAAATGAGTTATAATGGAGGTGCTTGGCAAGACGTACAAGCCGCTTCTGCAAGTGCTGTATATAACTTTAATGCAGCTCCATATACCGCAGGTGATATATATTGTTTCCGTTCTATTATTGCTCCAACAGAGAGTATAGTAACACGTATTGCTGATTCATTATTGAATGGAACAAATGCCAACTTGTTAGCATGTGAAACATATGCTATTTCAGACACTGTTTGTATTACTTTAGATCCACCAATTACTATGGGTCCAGATGCAACCATTACTGCTTGTCCGGGAAATGTTGAATCCTTAACAGGTACAACAAGTGCCTCTTATTGGTCGTGGGGTACTGCTGTAAATCCAGAAGCCTATGTTGCAAGAACGAATGTTGTAGGCGCACAAGTCTATAATCATACCGTTGTAGCTGATGGGGAACAAGTTTATTTTTATGGTTGGAGTTCTAATTTACCAACGGCTTGTTTTGCAGAACAAATTTTCACTATAGATATTCCTGTTATAACGCCTCCGGTTGTTCGTCCAATATCTTTTTGTTCAGAAGCTACCGGCACTCTTCAAAATTGGGAAGGAAATAGTGCAACATATAATCCAATACCTGTAGTTGCTGGTATGACTCCGGTTTATTATGTAGATAATAATCCGGTAACTGTTGGAACAACAGTAAACCCAAGTTATGATACAGGAACTCCTGGGTCTTCTTATTATTGGGTTGCTTATAGAGATGCTGATGGTTGTGAGTCCGAAAGAGAGGCAGCTCCGGTAGAAGTAAATAACTGTCAAGCCATGACATTAATTAGCGCAGCTTCTTCAGGAGATGTTTGTGTAGGCGAAACAGTTGAAATAACATTTACTTTAGAGAATGCCGGTGCTTCTGATGAAACGGGAGTAGTTGTAGCCGATTTATTACCGGCAGAATTTACCTATGTTTCAAATGTAGCTAGTGGAAGCACAAGTTATAATGGTGCTACCGGTGTTTGGACAGTAGGTGATATTGCCAGTGGAGTAACTGAAACAGTAGTAATTACAGCAACGGCAACTACTGCAGGAACGAATATTCCCTATCCGGCTTATGTTGCAGAGGTAAGCGGAACTACTTATGCCTCTTATGCTGCTGCTCCTGCTGATTTAGCTACAACAGTTACAGTAAATATTCGCCCTCTTCCTGTTATTGATTTAACAAACCCGGGCGTAGTATGTCCTAGTTCAACAACATCCTTAACGTCTACCTTAACAACGTCATCAACAGCTCCATACACTTACACATGGACTAATGCTACAGCTACAGGTACCGGCAGTACGGCTGATTTTTCAGCTCCTGCTTCTTGTAATACAACAACTAATGTAACTGTTGTTGTAGAAGACTTTTATAATTGTGAGGCTTCGGATGTTCAAACGATTACAATTCAAGATACCACCGCACCGACGATAACAGGAAGTTTAACCACGCAAACCGCCGAAGGCTGTGATGCAGGAGATGCACCGGCAGCAGTAACAACAGTAGCCGCCCTTGAATTAATG
>JAFGVL010000046.1 GCA_016938015.1 Paludibacteraceae bacterium | reverse complement strand
TGGCCGGAGCCGGTTTAGCTAGTACATTGGGTTTTGCTCCGTATTTTGTAGATCCCTTGTATATTTATGCTCCACAACGAAAATCGGCTATCAGTTTATCTCGCCCTGAAACAAATTTTGTGTTGGATCATGTTTTTATCTCTGCCATTTTTGGGGTTCAACAACCCGAATATGACAACAAATATGTTATTACCCCCATTCAACTTGCCCGCGATTTATTTCAATATAATGCAACAACTGTTAGTTCGGTTGAGTTAAAGATTGGCGATAAATACGATAAAAAATCAATTAAAAGTAAAATTAAAAAAACACTAGGACCAACCTACAAGGTGCTGGATAGGTACGAACAGCAAGAAGATTTTTTTCGTATTATGAAGGTTGAGAAATGGATTACTTACCTCATTTTGAGCTTTATTTTATTAATTGCCATTTTTAATATAATTGGTTCTTTATCTATGCTAATTATCGATAAAAAGGCAGATATTATAACGCTCAGAAATTTAGGTGCTGATTTAAAAACCATCCGACGTATATTTTTAGTTGAAGGTTGGCTTATTGCTATGCTTGGCGCATTTATAGGTTTGTTGTTAGGTGTAGTTTTGTGTTTGCTTCAACAATATTACGGTTTTATTAGTCTTCCGGGCTCCCAATTTATTGTTAGTGCTTATCCGGTTGATTTACAGTTAATGGATGTGGTATTGATATTTGTAACAGTTTCGTTTATGGGATTTTTAACAGCCTATTACCCTGCAAAACAAATTAAAATAGACTCATTATCAGATTAAAAATATGGTACAGAAATTTGATTTTTTAGTAATAGGAAGCGGTTTGGCAGGCATGAGCTTTGCCTTAAAAGTGGCCGATAAAGGTCAGGTGGCTCTTATTTGTAAAACTACCCTTGATGAGGCAAATACCTATTATGCTCAAGGGGGTATTGCTTCTGTAATGAACAAAGCAGTAGATAATTTTGAAAAGCACATTGAAGATACTTTAATTTGTGGCGATGGGCATTGTAGCCCGGCAGTAGTTGAAAAGGTGATAAAAGAAGCCCCCCAACAAATAAAGCAATTAATCGATTGGGGCGTTGATTTTGATAAAAATACAAGCGGAGAGTATGATTTGCACCGAGAAGGAGGTCATTCTGAACATAGAATACTTCATCATAAAGACAATACAGGGGCCGAAATACAACTGAGTTTAGTGGAAAAAGTGAAAGCTCATCCTAATATTACAGTTTTTGAACATCATTTTGCTATAGAAATTATTACGCAGCATCATTTGGGTCAAATAGTTACGCATCAAACACCCGATATTGAATGTTACGGTGCGTATATTATGAACGAAAAAAACAGAGAAATAGGCACTTTTTTATCAAAAGTTACCATGCTTGCTACAGGAGGTATTGGTAATGTATATTACACTACATCTAATCCAACCATTGCAACTGGCGATGGTGTTGCTATGGCTCATCGTGCCAGAGCCCTAATTAAGGATATGGAATTTGTCCAGTTTCATCCCACAGTTTTATACAATCCTAACGAACGACCTTCGTTTCTTATTACTGAGGCATTAAGGGGTTATGGAGCGGTTTTAAAAAATGGCAAGGGTAAAGAATTTATGTATAAATATGATAAAAGAGGCTCGTTGGCTCCTCGCGATATTGTGGCAAGGGCTATTGACAACGAAATGAAAATTTCGGGCGATGATTATGTTTATCTTGATGTTACCCATAAAGACCCTGAAGAAACAAAAAAGGAATACCCTACCATTTATAAAAAATGCTTGAGTCTGGATATTGATATTACTAAAGATTTAATTCCGGTAGTGCCGGCGGCACATTTTTTATGTGGCGGCATTTTGGTCGACCAAGATGGTTGCACTTCTATTAATCGCCTTTATGCTGCCGGCGAATGTGCTTGTACAGGTTTACACGGAGCAAATCGTTTGGCGTCTAATTCTCTACTTGAAGCTATTGTATATGCCGATTCGGCTTCAAAACATGCTATTTCAGTTATTGACAATTACCACTATCAATTAACGGTTCCTTTCTGGAATGATGAGGGCACTTCTTTTCCCGAAGAAATGGTTCTTATTACTCAAAATATAAAAGAAATAGGGCAAATAATGAGTTTTTATGTGGGCATTGTTCGCTCCAATTTACGGTTGAAAAGAGCCATGGCTCGATTAGAAATATTGTATAGAGAAACAGAAGTTTTGTACAACAGGTCGGTTGTTTTAAAAGAGATTTGTGAGTTGCGAAATATTATCAGCGTGGCTTATTTAGTTATAAAAAACGCTACTTTACGAAAAGAAAGCAGAGGCTTACACTATACCGTTGATTATCCGGGAAAAAACCAGCAAGAGAATGATAAAGAATGCGTGAAAAAAATTATATAAACAAACCCTGAAAATACATCCAAACAATATAACGAAGCAATTTGCCTAATAACATAGCCGTGATTACTATCCACACATTGCAACGTAAAAAACCTGCGGCAACAGCAATCAAATCTCCTACAGCGGGTAAAAATGAAAAAAACGCCAACCAATCGCCGTATTTGTGGAATTTTGTTATCCAGTTATCCAGTTCTTTCTTTTTAATTCGGAATAACTTTTCAATCCATTTCAGTTTTCCAAAAGTGCCTATCCAATAGCAAGTTA
Source organism: Paludibacteraceae bacterium (assembly GCA_016938015.1). Classification (GTDB taxonomy): domain Bacteria; phylum Bacteroidota; class Bacteroidia; order Bacteroidales; family Paludibacteraceae; genus JAFGVL01. The sequence goes on along the minus strand of JAFGVL010000046.1, from coordinate 16,576 downwards.
AACCGCCAAGAGTATTGCCAACAGTTGCTACTGCAACGCACATCCACGGATCTAAACCCATGGTAAATACCACCCCCGCAAATACAATTTCGGATGCAAACGGTAATATTGTGGCTGCTAAAAAAGCAGCTAAAAATAATCCGATATAGCCCCATTGAGCAAAATCTTTCAATGCTAAATTAGACCATTCAAGGATAGTTTCCATATAATTTTAATTTCAAAATAGCGGTATTGCTAAAATAGTAGAAAGAAAATAAAGTAAACTAATAATGGTTTGAACCCAAAAAAGCGAGAATGTGAATATCCCCTTATTCAACGAAAAGTAATGAGCGTATAAAGTGGTCATAAATAGACCTTCCATCATAAAAATTAGAGACAAATTGTTTGACCTAAACAAAAAAAGTAAACCAAAAAAAACAAAGCCAATTATTATAAAGCCAAGCATTCGGCTAACTTTAATTTTGTCGTTAAATGGGTTGTTTATAATGTTCAAAACGGCAACAATGCCTGTTATGCCAAGAGTTATTAAATAGATAATAGTTTTACTATCTAAATTTAGAGTAAGGCTGAATGTAAATTCTTTTAAAAAGAGCGATATATATGAAAGCACATTTTCATTTAGTAAATAAATGATGCCGATAATTAAAACAAAAGGAGTAAGTAAACCAATTAAAAATGCTAAAAATGTTCGAAGTGTTAAGCCCTTAAAACGATAAATTCCAAAAATTAGTAAAGGCGCAAATAACACTAACTCAATAGCAAAGAAGGAACCTAATGCACTACAAAAACCAAGATTAAATGTTGTAAATACGGCTTGTTTTTTTTCGTATAGCGAAAACAATTGCCACAACGTAATTAATAAAAACAAACAACTAACTAATGAAAAATTAAAATATTGAGTGCTTACATTTGACCCAACTAGCAGCATAAAAAAGAAAAAAGGTAAAAGACTCCTTGTTTTAATGAAGGCATAGTATTTATTAATTTGAACCAGTAATGCCCCCATAATTAAAGCGCACAAAAACCCTAAAAGCTTTAATAATAAAGGGTTTGTTGTGAAATGATTATTTAGCCATGCCGATAGCGGACTGTTATGAATTGTCCAAACTCCTTCGTTTGTGGGAAAAAATGCGGCAATTATCCATAAAAATGCAGCCCCGATAAATGTAATAACTATTCCCGGCAGTCTTGGTTCAATTAACACAGATAGATTTTTTTTCATCAACGTGTTGTGTTATTTTTTAATTGAATAACAAATTCTTTATCTTGTTTAAGCTGATTTTGTAATGCGTTTATGGAGGAAAATTTTTTTTCCTCCCTTATTTTTTTGATAAAAGTAACACAAATTTTTTCTCCGTAAATACTCTCGTTAAAATCGATAATATGAACCTCTATTGTTTTTTTATTGTTAGAACCTATGGTTGGTTTATATCCAATATTTAACATGCCCCAAAAACGGTTTTTTTGCACTTCCACAGTTACTGCATAAACTCCGTTTGGAGGGAGTAATTTAGAACAATCAGTAAGTTCGATATTTGCTGTTGGAAAACCAATTGTATTCCCAATTTTATTTCCCGAAACAACCTCTCCTTTCAAAAAATAAGGATACGACAAAAAAGTAGCTGCCTTTTCGAGTTGTCCGTTTAAAATAAGATTTCTAATAATGGAAGAACTTACTTTTTCTGTATCTAATGTAAAAGAACTGGCTTCTTGAATAGTAATTCCCAGTTCTTGTCCGTAGCGAATATAGTCGTCAATACCCTCTGCTCTATTTTTGCCAAAACGATGATTGAATCCAATAAAAAGGGTGCCAACGCCTAGTGGAAAAATAAGTTGTTTAAAAAAATCATAAGCAGATAACGCAGCCATTTCTTTGTCGAAAGGCAATAATACACACGCATCGATGCCAAATTCCGAGAGCATTTCAATTTTTTCTTCGTTGAGCGTTAATAAAGGGGGAGTAGTATCGGCCGAAAGAACACTTTTGGGATGTGCTTGAAATGATATTACTAATGATTGTTTACCCAAACGGCTTGCTTCATCTTTTAAAATTTGCAACAGGAAACGATGCCCTGCATGAACGCCGTCAAAAAAACCAATTGTTGCAACAAAAGTTTTTGGCAAAAAATTTTCTCTGTAATTGATAATTTTCAAAGCTATAGATATGTGTTAAAAATGGGACTAAAATCTTCTTGTTCTTTTGCTAAATAGCAAGTAAACCCGAGTCGTTTTGCTGTTTCAATATTTAAAATACCATCGTCTAAAAATAATATCTCATGTGCTTTTGACGGTTCGTTTTCGAGCACATGGTTAAAAATTTCTTCTTGTGGTTTGGCCATGCCTAGTTCGTACGATAAATAACACTTGTCAAAATAATCGTCGATTGAAAGGCCTTTTTTCCCAAACTCATACCTGGCTTTTTGTTCGAAATGGATGCTGTTAGTGTTGCTCAACATGGTAACTCGGTATTTTTTACGCAGTTGTAACAGCAAATCCAGTTTGTATTCGGGGATATCCAGTAAAAAAGAATTCCATGCCGTATCAATTTGTTGGTCCGAAAGCGTTTTGTTCGAAAGCTTTCTTATTTCGTTTCTAAATTCTTCGTCGCTAATTAATCCTTTTTCCAATGCAAGAAATAATCCTGATTGGGTATAGTTGCTAATGTAATTTTCTACTTGATATACGCCAAGCTTTTTAAATTCATCAATGCATCGTTGTTTGTTGAGATTTACTAATACTCCCCCAAAATCAAATAAAACAGTAGTTATTTCACGCATCCTTCTCAAAATTTTAAAATATCTGTTTTGCAGTTAAACAAAAATGACTACTTTTGCCAACGCTTTGCAAAGTTAATATATTTTTGCAAACGAGCCCATAGCTTATCCCGATAGCTATTGGGAGGGTGATAGGTTCAAGCCTTGTTTTCGTTAAGTTAATAGATAAATAAAATATTTTTTAGGGCCCATAGCTCAGTTGGTTAGTAGCACCTGACTCATAATCAGGGGGTCACAGGTTCAAGCCCTGTTGGGCCCACAATTAAATCCGCCAAAAACTTGGTGGATTTAATATTTTCAGTTGGTTAGTATTATCCCGATAGCTATCGGGAGGGGTCACAGGTTCAAGCCCTGTTGGGGTAACAAAGAATTTGAAGTCTTTCAGTGTTGCAGGGCTTTTTATTTTATTACTCTCCTTTTTAAAAACCGTTTTTCCAACAAATGCCACGATGCAAATGAAAGTATGCTAACTAAAATTAAACTAAGTAAAAAAGCGTTGATGGGGTTTTGTTGGTGCAAATTTGAAGCAACTACCAGTTGAATAATAGGATAATGAAAAAGGTACATGCCGTACGAAATATCGCCATATTTAGCTACGCTGTTTAGGTACCTAAAATTGTAGGCAATGCCAACTATTACGATAGCAAAACTAAATGGGAAAAGAAACCGCAGAAGCACAGCCGTATAACTACAGTAAAGTACTACAACGACTGCTGCAATAGGGAAAAAATAGCGGATGTTTTTTTGAAAAAAATCAAAATAAAATAATAACAGTATGCCCGAAGCAAAAAACCCAAACTGTCCGATAATTTGGCGGTTCAATATAAGATAAACATCGTTTCCGCTAGCATAATAAAGGCTGTTCATCCATTGTATAAAGCCAAACGATAGAGCATACAACACAACAAATAACCATTTAAAAGCTATTTTTCGAATAAGGTAAGCACATATAGGAACGCTTAAGTAAAGCATTAGTTCCACTTTGATAGTCCACAAGGCTCCATTTACAAAAGGTTCGGGGTTTTCTGCAAAAACTCCCGGAAGCGTAGGTTGTATAAAGTTTAAAAAGCTCAAGTTAGCAAGTAGGTATTTCCAAAAATCAGCAGCAGTAAAATAGCTAGTTATGCTATAGGTGCTAACTGTGCTTAAAGCGGTTGCACAAGCCAGCACAATAAAAAAGTAAGCCGGAACAATGCGACGAATTCTTTTTAGCAAATAGTTCTTAATAGAAGGGGAGCGGAAAAAGCTTTTTGTGATTAAAAAACCGCTTATCACAAAAAAACCTGCTACTGCCATTTGTGAGCTTATTGGCCAAAAAATGGTGTTATTTGTAAGAATAGCAAAATGGTGTACAAAAACAGAAAAAGCAAAAAACAAGCGCAAAAAATCGAAGTTATTTGTTGCATCGGTAGTGGTTGAAAAATTTCTTTTTTCTATCTGCATTTGTTATCTGATAATAAGAATTTTGCCAATTGCTGTTTGTACATTTTCACTATTTTTATCGGTAGCATTGGCTCCCATAACAAAGTAAACCCCTGAACTTGCTTTTATGCCTCTGTTAGTAAAGCCATTCCAAGTTGCAATGCCTCCGTTAGATTTGGTTTGATACACTATATTGCCACTTGCATCTGTTATTTTTACGGTAGTATCTTCCATTAATCCGCTGATGGTAATAATACCGTTAAAACTTTCGCGTACAGGATTTGGATACACGGCAATTGAAGCATAGTTTTTTTCTGCTTGAGCTGCATCGCTCATATAAGAAATAAGCCCTTTATCCGTAGCAAAAAACACTTCTCCTGTTTTGTTATTGATGGTAATAGATAAAATTGCGTTAGAGAGTATAGGACTGTTGTCGGTAGTAAAATGTTGAATGGTTTCTAAGCCATCGTCCGACATTAAGTATGCGCCCGACCCTGCTGTTCCTATCCATTTTCTGTTTGCTCCATCTACGGCAATGGCGTTTATTCGTTCTCCTTCAAGTAAATAATCTGCATAAATAGAGCCGTCATTGCGCGCTATTTTCGGTCTATAAACAGTGTAGTCGGTATTAAAAACCTGTTCTGTATTTTTAAAAATGACAGGTCCGTTTAGAGTGCCTATCCATATATTATTATCTAAATCTTCGGCGAGCGAATAAACACGGTCTATTTTTAAGTCATTTTCATCCTGATCGGTAACCGATTTAAAAAAGCGGTATTGATGAGTGCTTCTACTCAAAGGATCGTTTTTATCGTTCAAAATAAATACACCTCCATCTTTGGGTAAGTTCATCCATTTGTAATTATTTTGGGCAATAATTATTTTATCAAAAGCTTCTACCATCCCACTAAAATAGTCTAGTTTAATCCAGTTTCCGGTAGTTAGCAATACCTTAATTCTACTGGGCGAAGTACCGGTATTGTTCATCCATAAATTATTGTTGTTATCAAAACAAACCCCGTCAACATTCAAGTAATCATCTAACACATCATTTCCATGAAAATTTTCTATGGTACTGTTTAAGTGATTGTATCTTTTAAAGAAAGCATCATTTTTAAATTCGTACAACCCGTTTCTGTAAGTTGAAATAAAAAAATGTTTATTGTCGCTTTTATCGGCAGCAACATAAGTTACTCCTTCAAAGTTTCTGTCGGTAAATGGTTTTACATCTTTGTTAGTAATGTTTATCCAACTGTTATTTTCCAAAATCATTACGGCTCCTGGTCTGTTTTGATCGTAAATATCGTTGTCCCAAGGAGCTCCGGTAAGTGCGAACAAACGGTCGTTATCATATTTTACGTTGATTATTTTGTTAGTTGCCGGGCCATCGGGTTTGAACTGTTGCACAACGGCTCCCGATTGTATTTTTAAAATACCTGTTGAATCGGATGAGGCTACCCAATAAGTATTGTTTGTAGCATTATATACCGCATCAACAGCCTTTAAGTTAGAAAGTGTTTCTAACTCCAGCTGTTCGTTGAATTTTAATAACGAACTGCCCGTAAGCAAAAGTAAGTTGTTATCACTAAAGCGCATAGACCTATAGTTTGTTCCTACATGAAATAATGACCAATTCATAGCATCTTCAGAAACATATACTTCGCCGTTAGCTTTTAATACATACAAACGGTTATTAAAACAAAGCATTTTTTTATTCTCGTTCGATGAAAGCAGCAAATTTGTTCTGTAATTCCAGTTATTGTAATCGGCCAACATCGTATTGTTTTTGTTGGCGGCATACAATCCTTCTGCTGATAAGGCATATATCGAATCGCCCATAAAAGCAACCGATTTAATTTCAACCGAAGTGCTGTTGTTGCCAATTATATAACTGTCTTTAATTTCGAGTTTATTTAGGTTTACTACCACAATCCCTATCCCGCACGAAATATAGGCTAAATCGTTAACAAACAACATATCGTTGGCGTTTTTTGAAGCCGAAATATTTTTTTCTTTAATATCTGCTATGTTTTTTATGCCATCTTCGTAAAGTACATCGAGGTTGCCATTTTCATAAGCAATTAAAAGTGCGTTTATAGAAGAGTTGTAGCGTATAAGAGAAACTGAAAAATCATGTTGACCGTTAATTTTCGAAAAAGTTTCAATTTCATTATCTTCTTTATGTATGCCAAAAAGGGCTCCATCGCTAATGCCATAAACTATGGTTGGAGCTTCTTCTATATTCGTCATTTCGTTGTACGAAAAATGCGTTTGCCATTGCCCCATACCTACTTGGGCGCATACAATAAATGGAAGAAAAAGTATAAGTGTAATTAGTTGTATTTTCATCCCAATAATTTTTTATAATGGCGTGATTTAAACTATATGAATAGAGTTATTTTTTGTAATTTTCTAAAAAAGTTATTAGTTTTTGAACAGCTTTGGCTCGGTGGCTGATTTTGTTTTTTTCGGACAAGGCTATTTCAGCAAAAGTTTGATTATAGCCGGTTGGAATAAAAAGGGGATCGTATCCAAACCCTTTGGTTCCTCGTTTATTTTCAATTATTTTTCCGGTTACTTCTCCCTCAAAAATATAGTTCTCACCGTCAATAATGAGGGCAATCGCAGTTCTAAACCGTGCATTTCTGTTTGTTTTGCCATTTAATTCTTGCAGTAATTTATGCATATTTGCCTCAGCACTTTTTTCTTCGCCTGCATAGCGAGCCGAATATACGCCGGGGGCATTATCAAGTGCTTCTACTTCTAATCCGGTATCGTCTGCAAAACAATTTTTGCCATAGCTAGTATAAATATACTGTGCTTTTAACAAGGCATTTCCTTCCAATGTATCGGCTGTTTCGGGTATTTCTTCGGTACAACCTATATCGTTAAGACTTAAAACTGTATATTTTTCAGCAAGAAGAGGCAACACTTCATCCAGTTTGTGTAAATTATTGGTGGCAAATACAATTTCTTTTTTCATGTGTTTTTTTAATCGGCATTAAAAAAAACAAAGATAGTTTTTTCAACTATTTTTCTTGTTTAAATGCGTAAAAAATAATGGTTTTATGAAACACATTTTTTATAATCGGTAGTAGATAAAAGATTGTTTTTCTTACTTTTGCCTTTTTTAATGTAATGGGTTAATCAGCTTGTTTTGTAAAATCTTGAAACAGTTTCTAGTTTAGCGTAATAAAAATTTATTAGGATGAAAAAAGTATTTTTTTGGATATTGTTCTTTTTCTTACCTGCTTTTATAAGTGTAAATGCAGCAGAGCCTACTTCGGCAGAAATTAGTATGTTTTTTAAAGAAATAGAAAAGTTTAAAACCCAATACGGAAAATTATTTGAGGCTACCGCCAGAATAAGAACCCTTTATGTAGATACCGTTAACGAAAATAAATTGCAAGAAGATGCCATTATTGGGATGCTTCAAAAGTTAGACCCCCATTCTACCTACATTCCAAAAGAAGAGGTAAAAGAAATGAACGAACCTTTGGTGGGTAGTTTTGAAGGAATTGGTGTGCAATTTCAAATGTTAGAAGATACTCTTTTTGTTGAGCAAACCATTTCAGGTGGACCGTCCGAAAAAGTGGGTATTTTACCCGGCGACCGTATTGTTTTTGTAAACGATAGTTGCATAGCCGGAGTAAAAATGTCTACCCCCAAAATAATGAAACGCTTACGTGGGAAAAAAGGCACCGAAGTTGCTATTAAAGTGCTGCGACGGGGAAATAAAGAATTGATCGATTTTAAAATAATTCGCGATAAAATTCCTCTTTTTAGTGTAGATGCAGCCTATATGATTGCTCCCGAAATAGGCTATATAAAACTAAATAAATTTAGTGCCACTTCTAAAAATGAATTTGATGAGGCTTTTGATAAACTACAAAAACAAGGCATGACTAGTTTGATTTTCGATTTGCAAACCAATGGCGGTGGCTATTTGCAAACAGCCTATCAGCTTGCCGATGATTTTTTAAGCAATAAACAAATGATTGTATATACCGAAGGAAGAGCTGATAGAATGAACTATGTAGCTTCCGGAAAAGGAAAGTTCGAACAAGGAAAACTTATTTTCTTGGTAAATGAATATTCTGCTTCCGCCAGCGAAATTCTTTCGGGCGCTGTACAGGATTGGGATAGAGGTCTTATTGTTGGTCGCAGAACTTATGGTAAAGGGTTGGTACAACAACCCGTAAGTTTAAGCGATGGCTCCTTAATACGTTTAACTACCGCTCGCTATTATACTCCTGCAGGCCGATGTATCCAAAAACCTTATTCCGAAGGCGTAGAAAAATACAAGCAAGATGTAGTAGAGCGCTATAACCGTGGCGAATTAAATAACGAAGATAGTATCCATTTTCCCGATTCGTTGCGCAAAGAAACACTTATTTTAAAACGAACAGTGTATGGCGGAGGTGGTATTATGCCCGATTATTTTGTGCCGCTCGATACCAGTTTCAACTCTCCTTATTTAACTAAAATTGTGGCAAAAGGCGTGGTAAACGAATTTGCCAGTAAATATTTTGAGAAACATAAAGACGAAATGACAAAAGCTTATCCAAATTTTGAGCCGTATAATGCAAATTTTGTGATACCCGAAGCCGGATTACAAGAATTAATTGCATTAGCTACTGCCGAAAAAATCCCTTTTAATCAAACAGAATTTGATAAATCGAAGCAGTTCCTCAAAACACAATTAAAAGCTTTGTTTGCTCGAAGAATATGGGATTTAAATGCCTTTTATCAAGTGATGAATACCGAAAACGAAGCTTGTAAAAAAGCACTCGAAATTTTAACAAGCCCCGGTTTATACGAATCTATTCTGAATAAAAAGAAAAAGTAAGTATCCTTATTATTTTACTACCTTTGTGCTACTATTTATACACCGGCAGTTATGAGTAAATTTAAACAAGATATTATTGTTAAAGCGGTTGCTGATTTATCAGATTTAAAAGCTATAAAACCTGTTTGTCATCAGCAACAAGAAGAATCTCCTATGCCTTCTGTCGAAGTGCTCGAGGAAATTGTAATGCTGGTTCGTTCCGTTATCTTTCCCGGGTTTTTTGGCAATTCATCGGTAAACAGTAAAACAATAAAACGCCATATTAAACGCTCAATCGAAAAATTGGCCGAATGCTTATCACAACAAATTTTGGCAGGTTTGTGTTTCGATAAAGAACAAGCTTGCGATAAAAACAGTTGCGTAAAAAAGGCACAAAGCATTACCGAAAGTTTTATTTCTCGATTATCTCTTATAAGACAAGCTCTTACTTCGGATGTAATGGCGGCTTATAATGGTGACCCTGCGGCTAAAAATTATGGCGAAATTATTTTTTGTTATCCTGCTATTAGGGCAATAAGTAATTACCGCATTGCTCACGAGTTATTGTTGTTAGGAGTTCCTCTTATTCCGCGTATTATTACCGAAATGGCTCATTCAGAAACAGGTATTGATATTCATCCGGGAGCTAAAATTGGTCATTTTTTTACTATCGATCACGGTACGGGTGTGGTAATTGGCGAAACAGCAATAATCGGTGATAATGTAAAATTGTATCAAGGGGTAACGCTTGGTGCAAAGAGTTTCCCTCTCGACGAATTAGGTAATCCGATTAAAGGTATCGACCGCCACCCTATACTCGAAGACGATGTAATAGTGTATTCAAATGCTACCATTTTAGGCAGAATAACTATAGGTAAAGGTTCTGTAATTGGAGGAAATGTTTGGGTGGATACCGATGTTGCTGCTAATTCAAAAGTGTTACAGAAAAAATAAGTTGATATATGCGGTAGTTGTGCAACCGATTTTTGTAGTTGCGTAAAACCTATAACAGAGATTTTCACATATAGAAATAATTCCCAAGAATACATACATGAAAGAGTTTAAAATTATTGCCAAAACTTTTAAAGGTCTCGAAGAAGTTGTTGCCAAAGAATTGGTTAACCTCGGTGCTGACGAGGTGCAAATTGAACGTAGGGCTGTAAGTTGTAAAGGCAATAAAGCTTTTTTATATAAAGCAAATTTGCATTGCCGCACGGCATCTAGGTTTTTAGTGCCGATAGCTAACTTTGAAGCCAAAAATGCCGATGAAGTTTACGAGCAGGTTAAAAAAATAAATTGGGAGTTGTATATCGACCTTAACACCTCATTTTCTATCGACTCAACCGTTTTTTCCGATTTATTTACGCATTCTAAGTTTGTTGCTTACCGCGTAAAAGATGCTATTGTTGATCAGTTTTCTGAAAAATTCGGGAAGCGCCCTTCCGTTAGCATTACTAATCCCGATTTAATGATCAACGTACATATTGCTCAAACGCATTGTACTATTTCGGTAGATAGTTCCGGTGAATCCTTGCATAAACGAGGATACAGAAACTCGCAAACAGAAGCTCCAATAAACGAGGCTTTAGCTGCCGGTATGCTTTTATTGGCAGGGTGGGATGGTAAAACAAATTTTATCGATCCGATGTGTGGTTCGGGTACTTTTTTAATTGAAGCAGCACTTATTGCACTGAATATTCCCCCGGGCATTTTCCGAAAATCTTTTGGTTTTGAAAAATGGAAAGATTTTGATAAAGAACTTTTTGACGAATTGTACAACGACGATAGCTACGAACGGGATTTTAATTTTAAAATAATTGGTTCGGACGTTTCTCCGCAAGCAATTAAGGTGGCAGAACAAAATATTAAAAGCGCAGGTCTCAGCAAATTTATCGAACTGAAAACAGTAGGTATTAACGATGTTGAAATACCTGAAGGCAATTGGTTGATGGTAACTAATCCTCCTTATGGCGAACGCTTACAATCCGAAGATTTGTTTGGATTGTATGAAAATATAGGGCGTATGCTTAAGTTTAAATTTGCAGGCAACCAAGCCTGGGTAATAAGTTCTGATGAGCGTTGTCTTTTTAAAATAGGACTCAAACCATCTCAAAAAATACCGTTGCTAAATGGTGATTTGGATTGTTTTTATTGCAACTACGAAATATTTTCAGGCAAGCGTAATGAGTATGTGCGGGCAAAAAAGGAAGGTGAGTAGAAACATAATTCATTGCCATCTATCTGCTTAGTTAACCGGTTAGCTCAAGGGTATGAAAAATTTCTATAAATTGGCTTTAACCAAACATCTCCTCTCAATTATCTTTTAAAAGAAAAAACCATAAATTAGATACAAATTCTTCTACTTCTTGAACAAATGTTTTTTGTTCGATAGCTTCTTGATGTAATTAACTACAGTTTATAGTTTTGACACGTTAGTTGAAACAGCAAAATAATCATTTTGCCAAGAAAAAGAGCCTATCTTATATTTATTGAAAAAACACATCCTGTTCCCAATTCTCCACATTAGTATAAATATAATGCGAAATACGAATAAATTCCTCGGAGCTCCGAATAATATGGTCGTGATAGCGTGTTTGTAAGGCAAAATTTGGGTTCGATTTACGTGCATTTTTGGTTACACCTGATTTAAATCCACGAATAATGGATGCAAGATTATGCGATTGGGAGCCAAATTTATTAGCGGTATAGGTATTTTTTAGAGACGCACTGCTGTGCGTCTCTAAAATCAAATGCTCATTTAGAAATACAGTATAGACGACCGACACGGGCGTCTCATAACAATTCGTTTAAAACACACAGATGAGTTTATTAGTGCAAATTTATAAAAAAAAGACGCACAGCAGTGCGTCTCTACATTACACAATTCCGACAAATCTTAAAAACTTTTCTATCGGTTAAAATCTGCTGTCTAAAGCGTTGAGCTTTTTCATTGTGCCAGATTTTTGATAAAGATTCCTTGTGGATATTTCCAAATGAATATTCGCCGTTTTTATCGAAACTACAGGGCAATACTTCTCCGTCAATTGTAATTACAGCTCCGCTAAAAGCACGCCAACAGTGGTTGCAGATTTTCTTTTTCCGTTTAAAGTTTCCATCGCTGTTTTTTTTATAGCGTGCATATTTTTTTTGTAAAGGAATTAAGTCACTTCCTCTTTCAAAATCATTTATCTGAGCGGTTTTTAGCGAAAGCTTATTCACGCCGAGCTCTTTTGCTAATTGTTTTATTTCAGGCAGTTGATGTTCGTTGTGTTTTAGTACTAAAAATTGCAATTCTACAAACGGATAGTTTAATTGCAATGCCTTTTTCCACTTGACGATTGCTTTAACCCCTTCTTTAGCTTTTTCTAAAGAACCTCCTACTCGGTATTTTTCATACGTTTCTTGGGTGGTGCCATCTATAGAAATGATGAGTTTATTTAGTCCACTTTTTACAATTTTTTCTGCCATTTCATCGTTAAGCAGTTGGGCATTAGTTGAGCTTGAAGTATAAATTTTGTTCTCTTTGGCAACCTGTATAAACTCTATGAAATTAGGATGCAACAGGGGCTCTCCTTGAAAATAAAGCGTTAAATACGAAACATAAGGTGCCGCTTGTTTTATCAAACTTGAATAAGTAAATAAAGACATTTGACCGGCTTTGCGTGTTAAACTACCATTACCCGCAGGACATTCAGGACAAGAGAGCATGCAGTAATTTACCGGTTCTATAGAAAGAGTAATGGGATTACCCACTAAAACCGCTTTTTTAAATGCCCAAGAAATGAGATAACATCCTAAAACCAGTAAGCAATTACTAATTTTTTTGATTGAAAAATAATTAAAGAAAGACGAATTCATATTAAAAAAATTACAAACAAAGATGCTCTTATTTATGGTATTTATAGGAATGATTTTGTAAATTAACAAAAATTAACTAATTTATTGAGGGGGTATACCATCTTTTTTTGGTGTAATTTTAGGTAATCTAATTTATTATTGTGATTTTTGTCCATTCTTAAAAACAAACCAAGAAAAATTTAACAAACTCTAATAACTTAATTAAAACAATTATTTTTATGAAAAAGCACTTATTATTAGCAACTGCTGCGCTTTTGATGGCTTTCTCTTTTATGTCGTGTAAAAACATGGGTCCATTGGCAACTGAATATTTTAAAGTTGATCCTCCTGTGTTGGAAGCTAAAGCTGGCAAAGTAGATGCTACAATTACAGGAACTTTTCCTGAAAAATATTTTAAGAAAAAGGCTACTGTTGTAGTAACTCCTGTTTTAAAATATAATGGAACAGAAGAAAGACTCCCAACAGCTACTTTCCAAGGTGAAAAAGTAAAAGGAAATGACAAAAAAATGCCTTATAAGGCTGGTGGAACATATACTCACAGAGTATCTTTCGATTTTAAACCGGGAATGGAAAAATCAGAATTATATTTGCAATTTGAAGTAAAAGAAGGCAAAAAATCAACTGCTCTTCCTGAAGTAAAAATTGCTGATGGTATTCAATGTACTTATATGTTAGCTAAAGGTCAACAATTGGAACCTGCTTTTGCAATAGACCAGTTTCAACGCTCTATCGCTTCTCAACAAGAAGCTGATATCAATTTCCTAGTAAACCAAGCTAATATCCGTCCAACAGAATTAAAAGCCGAAGATATCGCTGCCTTAACTTCAAAAATTCAAGAAGTTGCAGCTAGCCAAGGTTCTTCTGTAAAAGGTATTGAAATTTCAGGATATGCATCTCCCGAAGGTTCTGTTGAAGTAAACACTAGTTTAGCCGAAAAACGTGAGAAAGTAGCTGTTGATTATATCAACAAACAAATGAAAGATTTACAAGCTCAAGTAGAAGTAGATTCTAAATACACTGCAGAAGATTGGGAAGGTTTCCAACAATTGGTACAATCTTCTTCTATTCAAGATAAAGAACTTATTTTAAGTGTGCTTTCTCAATTTACTGACCCAGACCAACGAGAAGTAGAAATTCGTAAAATTGCCGCAGCTTACAAAGTGTTGGCCGACGAAATTCTTCCTCAACTTCGTCGTTCTAAAATGAAAGTTAGTTTTGAAATTACCGGTAAAACAGACGAACAACTTATTGCTGCAGCTCAAGCTACTCCAGATTCAATGTCGGTTGAAGAGTTATTGTTTACTGCAACATTGGTTTCTGATTTGAACACAAAAGCTGCTATTTATCAAAAAGCATCTGAAATTTATGCATCAGATTGGAGAACAGTTAACAACTTAGGTGCTGTTAAATTACTTCAAGGTAAAGTGGACGAAGCAGAACAATTATTCTCTAAAGCCATCGATTTAAATTCGTCGGTAAAAGAAACAAACTACAACTGGGGTATTGTTAAAATGATGAAAGGAGAATTAAAAATTGCTGAATCATTCTTAGGTAAAGCTGCCGGTATTGGTGCTAAATTAGATGCCGCTCTTGGTGTAATTTACCTTCATAAAGGTGATTATGGCGCAGCCAACAAAGCATTGTCCGAAGATAAATCTAACAACGCTGTTATTGCAAAATTAGTGGTTAAAGATATTGCCGGTGCGCAAGCAAAACTAAAAGAAGTAAAAGCTCCTAACGAACTTACCAGCTATTTAAAAGCAATTGTTGCTGCTAGAAGTGGTGATAAAGAAGGTGTTTTATCTAATTTAGCTACCGCTGTTAAAGATGCTGAATTGAAAGCTCGTGCAGCTAACGATATTGAGTTTGCAAAATATGTTGCCGACCCTGCATTTGCTGCAATAGCAAAATAAATATACTTTTTTTATAATAAATAAAGAGTCCGACTCCGTAAAAAGGTGTCGGACTTTTTTTCTTCTCTTATTAACAAATATAACAGCTATACGGCTAACTTTTTTATATTTCGTAAATTTCAAGTTATATTTGCAATTAATTTTTAATAAAATAGTCAACTTAAGATAACCTGCAATATGCTCGAAAATAAACAAATCGTTGATAGAATAGTAGAAGGAATACAAGAACTAAAAGGAAAAAAAATTGTTGTTGTAGATATGACAATGCTTGCCGAAAGAGCTTGCGATTATTTTGTTATTTGCGAAGCAAACTCCTCTACACACGTAGGGGCAATAACCGATTCCATAAAAACTTATGTGCAAGAAAAAACGGGTATAAAGCCTTTTGCTATGGATGGTATGGAAAATGCAGAGTGGGTTGCTTTCGATTATGGTCAGGTATTAGCACACGTATTTCAGCCTGAAATAAGGATGTTTTACGATTTGGAGCACCTCTGGGCAGATGCAAAAATTAAACAAATAGAAGACATAAATTAACAAAAATTATATGGAAGAAGAAAAAAAACCAAAATTAGATTTGTTTGGTAAAAGCAATAAAAATAGTACTAACAATAAAAACTTTTTTAAACCGAATTTAAATTGGTTGTTTGCTATCGTATTCATCGGACTTATTGCTATGAACTTTATGGGCGAAGACGTGAGTATGAAAACTATTAAATACACTCAGTTTGAAAAACTTATTGCCAATAAGTCGGTCGAAAAAATTACCATTGTTACTAACGACAATGTGTTGGCTAGAGCCGAAATAAAAAAAGATTCGCTAACAAGTGTTTTTGATAAAAAAGAGCTCAGAAATCCTAATAAAGGAGTAGTTGAAGTAAAAATACCTTCTGTTGATCAAGCTTCAAAAATGATTAGCGAAAAAGGATTTACCGGAGAAATTGAGTATGTGCAGGAAAACAATGTACTTAAAACCATTTTATTTACATTCGGTCCTATTATTCTGTTAGTGTTTTTATGGATTTTTTTAATGCGTAAAATGAGTGGAGGAGCCGGACCGGGTAGTGTATTTAATGTAGGCAAATCAAAAGCACAATTATTTGATAAAAACAACTCTTCTATAAAAATCACCTTTAAAGATGTAGCCGGCTTGGCCGAAGCAAAACAAGAGGTTGAAGAAATAGTTTCGTTTCTTAAAAATCCCACTAAATACACCGAACTAGGAGGTAAAATACCTAAAGGAGCCCTTCTTGTAGGCCCTCCGGGAACCGGTAAAACGCTTTTAGCAAAAGCCGTAGCCGGCGAAGCAGATGTGCCGTTTTTTACTATTTCGGGTTCCGATTTTGTGGAAATGTTTGTGGGTGTAGGTGCATCGCGTGTGCGCGATTTATTCCGTCAAGCAAAAGAAAAATCTCCTTGTATCATTTTTATTGATGAAATTGATGCTGTGGGTCGTGCCAGAGGTAAAAATCCAAATTTCGGGTCGAATGATGAGCGAGAAAGCACTTTGAACCAGTTGTTAACCGAAATGGATGGATTTGGTACCAATAGTGGAGTAATTATTTTGGCCGCTACTAATAGAGCTGATATTTTAGATAAAGCCTTGTTACGTGCCGGACGTTTTGATCGTCAGATTCATGTTGGCTTGCCTGATGTAACTGAACGTAGAGAAATTTTTAATGTGCACTTACGACCAATTAAAATTGCTACCGATTTGGATGTTGACTTTTTAGCCAAACAAACGCCCGGTTTTTCGGGTGCCGATATTGCCAATGTGTGTA
>JAFGVL010000045.1 GCA_016938015.1 Paludibacteraceae bacterium | reverse complement strand
AGCAGTGAAGTTATTTGCGGGAATGTGTCGGATAAGTGTTGCAATAAGCTGTCCTGTAAATATTTATCTTCATAATAAAACACTACTATTACCATTATTTCGCCTATCGAGCTGGTGCGAATAATCAGATTACGAAGAAATCCCTCTTGACTTCGCAAGTCAAAGAATGTCAAATTATTATCAAGAGCATAAGCTCTTACAGCCAAACGTATTTTATTAGAAATATCGTCTTGCAACCAACATTTATTAATATCCAACACCTTGTCAAATAGCCCCGGAATATGAAATCCTAAGGCATTCATTGTTCCTTTTTCTTCAGCATCCATTTCTTCAAAAGTCATCCAGCGTTTGTTAGAAAAAGTAAATTCTAGTTTATTGCGATAAAATGTAGTGTTTGATGCACCTAAAATAGGATGGGGTATAGGCATCTCTATTTTACCAATACGAGTCAAAGCATCAATAACCTGCTGTTGTTTATAACGTATTTGTTCGGCATAAGGCAATATTTGCCATTTGCACCCGCCACAAATACCATAATGTTCACAAAAAGCGGTTTCGCGCACCGAAGAATACTCGTGAAAATGAATGGCGCGCGCTTCCATGTACTTGCTTTTCTTTTTCGTAATTTGTAAATCTACCACATCGCCCGGCACAACAAAAGGAACAAATATTACTTTATCATTGTATCTAACAATGGCTTTTCCTTCGGCAGCGATACTTGTTACAGTTTGTTTTTCAATTATTGGATGTGGTTTTTTATTTCGTCTCATGTTTATTTTGTTAGTAAATTCCTGTTATAGCTTATTATTAAAGAATAAATAAAAAAGGTATCTCAACTAGTGTTAAGATACCCTTTTAGACGATTTGTTTATCGTTATATTTTATTAATTATTTCCATACCTGCTTTGATCGCATTTTCGTTTACCGGAATTAAATGGTGATGACGTTCGGGCAACGATTTTTTCAGACCTAAAATAACGCTTTCCATTTTAACAATTGGTCGTAATTTAAGAAAACCACCTAACACAATCATATTAAACGATTTATGTGCGTTTAATTCTATCGATTTATCGGTAGCTTGAATTTGGTAAATATCAATATCTTTTCTGGTAGGTGGTTTCGAAATACCATTTCCATCAAAAATCAGTACGCCACCCGGTTTAACGGCTTTTTCAAATTTATCCAACGATTGTTGATTTAAAAGAATGGCTGTGTCAAAGGTATTTAATATAGGTGAACTGATACGTTTGTCACTTAAAATTACGGTTACATTTGCAGTTCCTCCTCGTTGTTCAGGACCGTATGATGGCATCCATGATACTTCTTGCCCCTCCATTAGTCCTGAATAGGCTAATATTTTACCCATAGATAAAACACCCTGTCCGCCAAATCCTGCAATAATTATTTCTTCTTTCATTTGATTAAATTTTTAATTACAAATCTTTCAAATCACCCATCGGGTAAACAGGAAACATATTTTCCACCATCCAATTATTGGCTTGTTCGGGGGTCATTTTCCATCCTGAGTTACACGTTGAAACAACTTCTATTACAGAGGTTCCTTTTCCCAACATAGAATTTTTGAAACCTTTTAAAATAGCTTGTTTTGTTTTACGTACCGACCCTGCATTGTGCACACTTTGACGGGTTACGTAGCATGTGCCTTCTAAAATGGCAAGAAGATTCGTAATATTTAAAGGGTATCCGTTTACTTCGTTATTTCTTCCGTAAGGACAAGTAGCTGTTTTCATCCCATCAATGGTAGTAGGAGCCATTTGACCTCCGGTCATTCCATAAATACCGTTGTTAATATAAATAATGAGAATGTTTTCGCCTCTGTTACAAGCATGAATAGTTTCGGCAGTACCTATTGCCGCTAAATCTCCATCTCCTTGATAGGTAAATACATATTTATTAGGCATTAATCGCTTTATTGCAGTTGCCACAGCAGGAGCTCTACCGTGTGCTGCTTGTTGAAAATCAATGTCTAAAAATTTGTAGATAAAAACGGCACATCCTACAGGAGCAACGCCAATAACATCTTCCTGAATGCCCATTTCTTCAATAACCTCTGCCATTAATTTATTAACAACACCATGACTACAACCCGGGCAATAATGCATCGGAATATCGGTCAATATTTTTGATTTAGTATATACTAAATTTTCGGGTTTTATAATATTTTGTATTGCCATCTGTTTTTTGTTTTTTCTATACCATTTTTGTTTTCACAAATTCTATTACTTCATCCGGAGAAGGAACAATACCGCCCATTCGTCCGTAATAAGCAACCTCTGTTTTTCCGTTTACTGCAAGTCTAACATCTTCCACCATTTGTCCGGCGTTCATTTCTATAGAAAAAAAACATTTAACTTGCGAAGTGTATTTGGCAATTTCATTTTTAGGGAAAGGCCAAAGAGTAATAGGACGTATTAATCCTAATTTTATACCTTGTTCTCGTGCCAGTTCAACGGTTTTTTGACAAACCCTAGCCGAAGTACCAAATGCAACCAACATATATTCAGCGTCTTGGCATTCCAATTCTTCAAAACGAACTTCGTTTTCTTCAATTTTACGGTATTTTGCCTGAAATCGTTGGTTGCGTTTTTCCATTTCTACCGATTCAATTTCTAATGATGAAATAACATTCGGTTTTCTATGAGAAGGTTTACCGTAGGCTGCCCATGGATATTTTTCTTTAATTTCTTCGTCTGTCATTCTTTTTTGAAAAAGAGGGAGGCTCACTTTTTCCATCATCTGACCAATAATACCATCGGCCAAAATCATTACCGGATTAAGGTATTTAAAAGCTAATTCGAAACCTAAAACTGTAAAATCGGCCATTTCTTGAACCGATGCCGGTGCTAATACAATTTGCTGATAATCACCGTGTCCACCACCTTTAACCGCCTGAAAATAATCAGCCTGACTTGGTTGAATTGTTCCTAAACCGGGACCACCACGCATAACATTTACAATTAAACAAGGTAAATCGGCTCCGGCAATGTACGAAATACCTTCTTGTTTTAAGCTGATACCCGGGCTAGAGGAGGAGGTCATCACTTTTTTACCGCTACCTGCACCACCATATACCATATTTATTGCACCCACTTCACTTTCGGCTTGTAATACCACCATACCGGTTGTTTTCCAAGGCTCTTCTTCCATCAAGGTTTCCATTATTTCCGATTGAGGAGTAATTGGATAACCAAAATAACCATCGCATCCACAACGAATTGCGGCATGTGCAATAGCCTCATTACCCTTCATCAATTTAATTTCTTCGCTCATTCTTTTCTAGTATTAATTTTGATAATAGCGCTTATTTATTCTTCTACTTTTACCTTGTATACTGTAATGCAAGCATCCGGACAAACATAAGCACATGCTGCACAACCTACACAAGCATCTTCATTTTGCATATAAGCAAAATTATACCCTTTATCGTTTACTTCTTTTGATAAGGCGATAACATCTTTAGGACAAGCAACAACACATAAATTACATGCTTTACATCTCTCAGTATTTACAACAATTGCCCCTTTTATTTTAGCCATAATAATTGATTTTTTTTACGTAGTACAAATTTAACCCTTATAATTTAATTATAATAGTTCTAAAGTATAAACAAGTTAAACAAACCTTAAAAAGATAAATTTATAATGCATTCAATGTGTTAATTCTCTCCCGTAATGAATTTATTTTACTTTCTGCATCCGATTGCTTATTTCTTTCGTTTTCAACAATTTCGGGTTTTGCATTTGCTACAAAACGCTCGTTGTTGAGTTTTGCCATAACCGATTTTAAAAAACCTTGCAGATACTGTATTTCGTCTTCCATTTTTTTAACTTCAGATGCAATATCTAGTGTGTTTCCTAATGGTATAGCATATTCTGTAGTACCAACTAAAAAAGACAATGCGCTGTTGTCTTTTTCAGACACATTACTAATAGACGACAGATTACCCATTTTAGTTACAATGCTATTGTAACTATCATTGTTATTTCCGGCAACCAATTGTAAAGCCAACGGTTCTTTTATAGGAATATTTTTCTCTAATCGAATAGTTCGAATAACGGCTATTAGTTCTTTAACAATTTCAAAATCATGTATTATTTTTGAATCAAACTCCTTATTAGTAGGCATTTTACTAATCATTATGCTGTCGTTATTGCTTCTTTCTTTTAAGGCATGATAAAGCTCCTCGGTAATAAAAGGCATAAATGGATGCAATAACTTAAGTAAGTTTTCAAAGATGTTAATGGTAGCATCAAAAGTTTTTCTATCAATGGGTTGCTGATAAGCCGGTTTCACAATTTCTAAATACCATGAAGAGAATTCATCCCAAAAAAGTTTGTAAACGGTCATCAATGCTTCGGAGATACGGTATTTTGAAAACAAATCATCAATCTCGGCAACAGCTTCATTCAATTTTGCATCGAACCATAGTATGGCTATTATTGATGATTCAGGTTGTTCAATTTCTTCTACTTTCCAGCCTTTTAGTAAACGTAAGGCATTCCAAATTTTATTATTAAAATTTCTGCCTTGCTCACACAAAACTTCATCAAAAAGAATGTCGTTTCCTGCTGGAGCAGCCAACATCATACCCATTCGAACTCCATCGGCACCATATTTATTCATCAATTCGATAGGGTCGGGAGAATTTCCTAAAGATTTGGACATTTTTCGTCCGATTTTATCACGCACAATGCCTGTTAAATAAACATTGTTAAAGCATTTCTCCTTGCGATACTCATAACCCGAAACAATCATACGAGCCACCCAAAAGAATAAAATATCGGGTCCGGTAACCAAATCATTAGTAGGGTAATAATAGTTTATTTCTTCGTTGTTAGGATGGCTTATTCCATCAAAAACCGAAATAGGCCATAACCACGATGAGAACCAAGTATCCAAACAATCTTCATCTTGCCTTAAATCGCTTATTTTAAGGTTTTTATTATTAGTTTTTTCAACTGCTAATTGAAGTGCTTTTTCTACTGTTTCGGCCACTACAAAACCTCCTTCGGGAAGAAAATAGGCGGGTATGCGATGCCCCCACCATAATTGACGCGAAATACACCAATCTTTCACGTTTTCCATCCAATGGCGATAAGTGTTTTTAAACTTAGCCGGATGTAACTGTATTTCGTCGGTCATTACAGCATCTAAAGCAGGTTTTGCCAGTTGTTCCATTTTTAAAAACCATTGCATGGATAGCTTTGGTTCAATAGCTACATGAGTTCTTTCAGAATAGCCTACTTTATTGGTATAATCTTCTGTCTTCTCAAGCAGATTAACTATATCTAAATCTTTAACTATTAGCTCTCTAACATCAAAACGATCCATTCCTGCATATTGCGCTCCATGCTCATTAAGCGTACCGTTGTCGTTAAAAATATCAATGGTTTCCAAGTTGTATTTTTCGCCTAACAAGTAGTCGTTCACATCGTGTGCAGGGGTTACTTTTAAACAACCGGTACCAAAATCAATATCCACATAGTCGTCTTCAATTACAGGAATTTCTCTGTTAATAAGAGGTACTAATACTTTTTTACCACGAAGATGCGCTTTACTTGAATCGTTTGGATTGATACACATAGCGGTATCTCCAAGTATAGTTTCGGGTCGGGTAGTTGCAACAACAGCATACGTATCTTCTCCAACAACTTTATAGCGTAAATAATACAACTTAGCTTGTTGTTCTTTATAAATCACTTCTTCGTCGGATAAAGCAGTAAGCGCTTGTGGGTCCCAATTAACCATGCGAACGCCGCGATAAATCAATCCCTTATTATATAAATCGATAAATACCTTAATAACACTCTCTGAACGCACCTTATCCATTGTAAAACACGTTCTGTCCCAATCGCACGAAGCACCCAATTTTTTTAATTGATCCAAAATGATTCCGCCATGTTTTTCTTTCCATTCCCAAGCATGAGTCAAGAATTCATCGCGCGAAATATCACTTTTTTTAACTCCTTCATCGGCAAGCTTTGCAACAACCTTTGCTTCGGTAGCAATTGATGCATGATCAGTTCCGGGCACCCAACACGCATTTTTACCCATCATACGTGCACGACGGATAAGAATATCTTGAATAGTATTATTCAACATATGACCCATGTGCAAAACCCCTGTAACATTTGGTGGAGGAATAACAATAGTATAAGGTTCTTTAGAAGAATCGGGAAGAGACTTAAAAAAACCGTTTTTCATCCAATACTCGTACCATTTTGATTCTACTACCGAAGGATCATATTTATTTGCAAGCTCCATATATAAGTCAATTCAAATTAAATTCTTAATAAATTTTTCTAAAAAAAGAAACACAAAATTAGTAAAAAACAACAATAATAATAGGGAATTCTTTTAAATAAATAGAATAGGGTAGAAGTTACAAGTATAAGGAATGTATTATATACTATAAAACAGCTTTTTTAATTCGTATTAAAAAAAAATAAAGTATTATATTTACGCAAAAATACACATCAACCTATGGAAGATAAACTAGTAACTGTTGCTATACATACTTATGAAAAAGCACAAATGCTTAAAAAGCTCCTTGAAAATGAAGGTATTGAAGCATTTATTCATAATGTAAATACCGATGAAACATCGTTTTCGGCCGGAGTAAGAGTTAGAATTAAAGAGAGTGATTTAACTAAAGCTTTATCTATTATTGTTAATACTATTAAAGCAGAAGAAGATATTAATAGTGAAAGAATAATAGAAAATACCCACAAAATCTTGATACCTGTAGATTTTTCGGATTATTCGATGAGGGCTTGTGATATAGCTTTTAAGCTGGCTTATTCTATGAAAGCTGAAGTAACTATATTTCATACGTATTATACGCCGGCATTTGGAAATATTCCTATTTTAGATAGTGCTAACGACGATGAAATGCTTAGAATTGAAAAGAAAGTAAAAGCTGACTTAGATAATTTAAAAAACGGACTGAAACGAAAAATGAATAATGGCGATTTACCTAGTATAAGGTATAAAACCATTCTAAAAGAAGGAATTCCCGAAGAAGAAATTACTAAATTTAGCCTTGATTATAACCCTTCGTTAATTATTATGGGTACTAGAACTGAGACCCGAAAAGAACAAGATTTAATTGGAAGTGTTACTGCAGAAGTTATTGAACGAAGTAATATTCCTGTTTTAGCTATTCCGGAAAACATTTTATTGTCTGATATTGAAGAAATTAAGAATATTGCTTTTGTAACTAATTTTAATGGAAATGACTTAATTGCTTTTGAAAGAATGATGTCTTTATTGCATAAATTTCCATTCAAAATATTTTTTGTTCATATTGATAACGATTCTAACAAATGGGACGAAATTAAATTGGTTGGAATCAAAGAGTACTTCAAAAAACAGTATCCAGCTTTAGAAACAGAAATTTGTTTA
Source organism: Paludibacteraceae bacterium (assembly GCA_016938015.1). Taxonomy (GTDB): domain Bacteria; phylum Bacteroidota; class Bacteroidia; order Bacteroidales; family Paludibacteraceae; genus JAFGVL01. Next base: position 641 of record JAFGVL010000045.1, on the reverse strand, counting down.
TTAAAAGGTAGGGATATTATTGAGTGTTTAGATGGATTTATTGTGAAAAATAAAATTGATTTGGTAAGTACCAACAAACGTAAGAGAAATATGATTTCTCGCTTGTTTAATCCAAGTGTTACCAGAAAGCTCATTTTTCATGCTAAAACACCGATGTTAATCTATAATGTTTGATTGTTATTTTTCCTATAATTAATATTATGTTAAGTAATAATATTGGAATCAACCCCGACTATTTTTTAGCCGGGGTTGATATTTTAAATAGAATTTGAACTTATACCTTTCCGCCTTCCCTTAAAATGCAAATGCTTATTTGTTTAACTCAATTTACAATACTCTATCATAGATTTCAATTTAAGTGAATCTTTTATTCACTTAACAACACCCTAAGTTTCATGTAAAATAATCAATTATGTACACTTTGCTTATGTTAAGTAAGTTTGCAAAAAAATAACCCCGACTATATAGCCGGGGTTATAAAAATCTATTAAAAATGCTACAAACCTCTTGCAGCTCTAATTTCTTTTACCTTATCATCCATTTTCAGTTTATAATAAGTTGCTTGTAACTTTTTAAGCAACTCATCTAAATCACTTTTAATATTCAACTCTCTGGCTTTTTCTAAATAAGGAATTCCTTTT
>JAFGVL010000005.1 GCA_016938015.1 Paludibacteraceae bacterium | reverse complement strand
TCGCATTCGCCATCTTCTAAAAATGCACTAAATATACCCATTGCATTACTTCCACCTCCCACACAAGCTACTACTTTATCGGGCAACTCTCCGGTCATATCAAAAAACTGTTCGCGCGCTTCTATACCTACAACTCGTTGAAAATCGCGCACCATCATAGGAAAAGGATGGGGTCCAACCACAGAGCCGATACAATATATACTGTTTTCCGGGTCTATTAAATAGGCTTCAAAAGCCGAATCGACAGCCTCTTTTAATGTTTTCAATCCGTGAGATACGGGCACCACCTTTGCACCTAAAATTTTCATGCGCAATACATTAGGGTGCTCTTTAATAATATCTACTTCGCCCATATGTATTTCGCACTCTAGTCCAAAATAGGCAGCTGCAGTAGCCAAAGCAACGCCATGCTGACCGGCACCGGTTTCGGCAATTAATTTTTTCTTGCCTAAATATTTTGCCAACAAAGCCTCTCCCATACAATGATTTAATTTATGGGCACCGGAGTGGTTCAAATCTTCGCGTTTTAAATAAATTCGTCCTTGGTATTTTTCCGACAAACGATTGCAATAATACACCGGCGTAGGTCTGCCTTGATAATGTTTGCGAATACTGCGTAATTCTGTTATAAAATTGTGCGATTTGCTGATGGTAAAATAAGCATCCGCAATTTTTTTCATCTCTAACTCTAAATTAGGCGGTAAAAAAGCACCTCCGTATTCCTTATAAAATCCGTCTTTATCAGGATAGTTTTTAAAATAATTGGTATTCTTCATATTGTTGTTATTTAGTTGGCGTAAAAATACAAAATTTATAGGCTTTTACTAAAAAATAGGCAGTTATTTGAAAATACTTTTTGTTGGACAAAATATACATACTATATGCTTAAATTATTGTATAATTAGTTTTTGGCTATACAAATTGTGCTGTATATCAAAAACTTTTACAATATAGGTTCCTTGAGTTAGTTGATGGGAGATAACAGTGTGAGTATCTTTTACTGCATAATCAGTATAAACGAGTTTTCCTGTTAAGTTGTAAATTTCAATTTTTGCAGAGCCAATTTTTTTCAAGTCGATAGAAAAAACCCTTTGAGCGGGGTTAGGATAACACAGTACTGTTTTTAAAGCTGTATTTTCTTTTTGTTTCGACAAAACAGCATCACGCTCAAAGGCATCTCCATTCACCGGAAACCATGATTCATAGTTAGTAATTACAGAAAAACCTACATTGGTGTACCAGCTGTAACCGGTTCTTCTTTCATAGCCAATTTCGGCCAACGAATATTTTATAATTCCATCTCTGTCGCAAAAAAATGGGGTGTTGGTATCCAAGGTATAAAAACGCGCCCAAAGGTCAGGTGCGGCAGGGTCTTGCACTACTCTTTTATCCGATAAGCCATCTGCGTTAATAAAACTCTCTAAACGAATCCCTTCTAATGCCACTTCTTTATACCAAGAAGCTGCAGCATAAATAGCTCGTCGAATTTCGAAAGAAGGATTTTCTATTGACATCAGCATTTCGGCAATGGCTTTCGATTCGTAACCACTTAAAGAAGCCAGTTCGTACGACCGAGCCATTACCGGTTGAAGTGTTTGGTAGTGATGTTGAGCGCACCAAGCTGTTAGCTTGCCATTTTGCACATATTGTGTATTTAAAATACATTCTATGCCTTTATCAAAAGCAGTTTTTGCTTGACTTAAGCGAGGTTCTTCAACCGGAATACTGTATTCACTGCTTTGTGAATATATTGCACGTAGCGTATTCATCACATTAAGCATTGCATTATCGTTATAGGTAATGTGGTCAGAATAACCTCCTCTATAAGGATAAAATTGTGGCCATCCGCCGTTTTTATATTGTGCCTCAAGCAAATAATCAATACCATTTAAAAAAGCGGTTTTGTATGTTTGCTTTAAAACATTGTCGGCAATAGCGGCATATACTTTTGAAAGGTATTTTAATTCGAGCTTTACTGCTTCGTTATCGATAGTGGCTCCTGCATTATTAGTTTGTGTTGCCAACAAACTATCTTTTTGTTGTTGGGTTAACAGCATTTGCATGTTGATATTTTTAGGCCATCCACCGCATTGTTTTTGATACAGCAACACATTTTCTGCAATACGAATAGCTTCAGCAGAACTCCACCATGCGGTGTTTTGGTCGCTACATTTACCATAAACAACATCATCCCAATCGGCAGTTAACACAGTGGCTGCTTGTGTAGAAACTAAAAGAAAAACTGATGAAATAATAATGATAATAAATTTTTTCATGAATTGGCCTTTAATAAAATATCTTCGTATTTAAGGCATAAAGATATTGATTATTACTTGAACAAAATATACAAAAAGACATTCCATTTCTTGTACAAAACCGAATGCTTATTCTTTTATCAATTTGCAATTTAGTATTCCTTGAGTTGTAGTAACAGAAAGTACATATATCCCGGAAGATAAATCTTGCAGCGAAATTGGAGTAGTTGGTTGAGCCAACAGATTTTTTTCCAACAGATTTTTTCCAAACAAGTCGAAAATTGTTACTTGCACTTGTTCTCCTACAATTTCAGAAGGAAAAACCAGGGTACAAAAACCACCTGACGGATTAGGATAAATGCTTATTGCCTGTGATGCTTGTTGCAAATCAACATCAGTCAAGGTTTCTTCAGAAATAACAATATCGTCTATATACCCTCTAAAATCTCCCGTTTCATCGGCATGATTATAGGTTAAAAGTATACGGTCGATGGTTTTTCCTGCTAGCCAAGTGCCTATATGGCAAGCAATTTCTGTCCATTGATTTACAGTTCCTTTGGCTGTAGAATTCATAGATTCTCCTGTTTTTGAGGTAGCAGCCGTTTGGCTTAGTTTAGTGCCATCGGTACAGTACAAATCTACGGTCATATAACGGGCTAATTCGGTTTGCGGATAGCTCCAATAACTTAACACTGAATTGGAATTTACCGGAATATCTACCTCAAATACTCTAAAAGAAAGGGAAGAACTACTTGCACTATTATCTCTACCCGAATAACGTAAAGCGTAAGTTCCGATATGTTTAGTAGGTTCTTGCACCGCCGAGCATTCGGGATTTCCGCTGCCTCCATATCCAATAATATTTGTAAGGGTAGAGCTAGGGTCGTTAGAGTCGGCCCAATTTGGCATGGCATCATAACCCAGTTCAAAACCGGTACGAAACCATAGCGGCCCCACAGAAAAAGGCACAGGCATGGTTGGGGTATTGGCTGCACTTCCATTTATTACTTGAGTAGCTTTGCCTACTAACCGTAAATAAAAATCGGCAGATAAATAAGCTCCATCGGCACTCGTTGTGAGAAAGTATTGATCGGAAGGAACGGCGTAATAACTATCCGCCATTTTGGCGATAGCTGTCCCTTCGTCGTATTCATCAAACATAGCTACATACATATTGCCAATACCTGCTTGCTTGATGTTATACACTTGTCTCCATATAAATTCGCCTTTATTTCGGGGTATTTGATTTACCGCACCGGTATTCCAATTTGACCATGCAAAACCGGGAAAAATAACCGGCTGATAAGCCATTCCGTTGGTAGTGCAATACGCCAAATCGGGAACAAGAAGATTTGTTTTAAAATCATCGGCAGAAGCATTAGTTCCAAAACGACCAACACTCCATGGAGAAATCATATCGAAGGCCTTGTACACATTCTCAAAACCTGTTTTAGAATCGTTAGTACAGGTACGCCAATAAGTTGGCACTCCTCCAATTACATAACAACCTTGCGTTTTAAACCAATTAATTACATCCAAACTTTGTGTGGCATCTCCTGGTCGGTCGGTAAATCCAAAACCCCACAGGCAAACTACGGGCTTGCTATCTTGGTACAAATAATAATCGGAAAAAGTCACGTGTAGTTTTCCCACCATATTATTTTGCCAGTCGGTTTTGATGGAATCTAACTTACTTACATTTAATCCACTAATATCATACATGAGATAAAACAGCCGTTGGTATTTTTCTGCCGAACGTATTACACGAGCTGTTACCGAATCTCGGTTAGCTTTAAAAACGCCATCAAAAGTTTCATTAATAAACCGTTGCAAAGCTATTCCGTCGATACCGTATTGTTGCATCCATTCAAAATGTTTATCAATTACTTGGGGTTTGTAGGAAGAGAAAAGCTTAGCAGGAGTTCCATCGCCAAGCCCTACAAAACCGGTATTGTATAAGTCGGATGCAGCATATTCCGTTATATCGGGATATGCTTCAAATTTAACTGCCCCGGGAGCAGGCATCCCTGCATTTGACTGATAAGTACCGTTTGACCAATGGAACCAACGCGCTACGGGAGACCCGTCGCCATAACAATTAAACCAGGCTTGATAGCCGCAAATGGTTTTGCCGAGAATAGATTGTGCCTGTATGGGTTTACTTGCGCATAAATAAGAACTAATGCCAAAAAACAAAAGCGAAAAGTAGATTTTTTTCATTGTAAATTAGATTAATACAAAACAAAAATACATAAAAATAAGGCTTCATATTCTTTTATCAAGCTTTTATATCTTAAAACGGGTATCTTTTTTTATCGCAGAGATTCTTCACTTCGTTCGGAATGACAACATTCATCAGGCATTAAAAAGGGGGAGAAAAGGGCGGCTTTGCCGCCCTTTTCTCCCCACCAATCATTGAGCAACCTGTCATTCCGAATGTAGCGCAGCGCAATGAGGAATCGCCAAAATAACCACCGCTGCTGCACGAATTAGAAATCACTGACCAGAGGAAAGTAATCCTTTCGTGTGGCTTTTATTTTTTTTTTAGTTACCATGCGAGGCAATCGCGCAGATGCAGGGCTTTTTTTGAGATATGCAGAAACTAACAATGGCTGTAATATTTGCAAAGAAAAAATCGCCGAATACTTCTATCCAGCGATTTTTAGTAAAAAATATGCGCATTCAGTTCCTTACTTTAGGTTTTGTAACAACCTTTATTACTGCACAATTAATTTTTTGGTACTAATCAGCTTGTCTTTACTGTCTGTAAATGTGATATAATAAAGGCCTGCCCCGCCAATACTGTTCAAATCAATTTTTTGCAATTTGTTATTAACCGAAGATACAAAAACTTTTTGTCCATAACTGTTGCTAACGGTTAAAGTGCAATTGCTTAAGCCGTTTTCATTATTACTATCAATCAATATAAAGTCCTTGGTAGGGTTGGGGTATATCTGTATGCTAAGCTTCTCATTCGGAGATGCAAATTCCCCTTTGCGAATGATTAAAGTATCTTCTACAGAACGGTATTCGTTAATTGTAATGATATCTGTGCAATGATTCGGTTCAAACTGATAGTTGGAATAGTGATACAAAATACTGTCTCCCCCACCTATTTTGGCATGCAAATATTCGATTGATTCTAAATAGATTCGTTGGGAGAGTGCCTGGAATTTTGCATCCGACACCAAATAAGTTACGGTGTCTATTTTAATGTAGTCTATTCTCGGAATAACAGGCATTTTAACCCCACCCTTTATTGCAATTTTGTATAACTTAAACTTCCCGGCGGTGTTTGTTAAGGTAACACAGCTGTCATTGGCAATCACGGTAAGTGTGGTATCCTTGTTGAGCAGGGTATAGTTGAATACTTGTGCCCCTGTAGCTGCGAAGCTTACTTCCTGATTGGCTCTAAACGACAAATATATTTCGTTGCCAATTTTCAGATTGGATATTTTAATGCTACGGTTAGTACCAATAGGTTGAATGTAGGTATCGTAAGCTTTAAAAGCTTCACCCCCTGCAAGGGTATCTGTGTAATGGAAAGTAACCGGCGAACCATTAATTCCAATATATTGATCGGTGTTTGCTTGTGTACTTTTAAATGCTATATAGTAGGCACTATCTACTGCAAGAGTTCCTATAAATTGATTGCGGTAGTTGGTATAAATACCTCCTTTGGTCACATCTAAATAGTTGATGGTTTCGAGCTTGTTCACCACCGAATCGGTTTCGGTTATCGTAATTTTTTGCAAACGGTAGTTGCCACTGGTATTAACTAATGTAACACAGGTATCGGCAGCCAAAATTGTGAGTGTAGAATCACGGTTGGTAGCCATCAACAAACTATAGTTTGCTTTCTCGGCATTGGTCGCTTCGAAGTTAACATCGGTGGTATAAGGCTTAAATTCCATTGTTATTTTGCTACCCACTTTTAGCTTGGAAATCTTTATCGTGCGGTATTCTCCATTGGATTGGATATAATCATCATACACTTTAAAAGATACTTTTCCTTCAGTGGTAGCACTATGAATAAATGCTACCGAAGAACCATTTACCTTGAATGTATAGTCTTTGTTGATGGTAGGTGGAACCATGGAATAATAAGGACTCGCTTCAAGTGGAGTAGTTGCTGTTGCCGTAAAACCACCTGTAATTAAAGAGTCGAAGTTTGTGTAGAAACCACCCTGACTTAGATCAAATCCTTGTGCATTGGATAATAAGTTTAGGCTGACAGCCAAGCATAAAAGCATTGTTTTTTTCATGTGTGCTAATTTTAAGTTTGATTTTTCTCCTGCTAAAGAACAAGTTGTTGCTCTTTGTTGGATACTTCATTTAGTTTTCATTGTACTAAATGATTTCAAAACTACATAATATTTTTGAAATAATGAAATTTTTTTATGTTTATTACATTTGCCCCTCTTGACATAGCATTTCCCTAGACCATACCGGGCAGTAAAAACAGCCTGTCATTCCGAATGTAGCGCAGCGAAAAGAAGAATCGCCCATAAAACAGAAGTATATGCTAGTGAGGATTTCACTCAAAGTGAAACCCTCACTGAAACAATACACATCCTATTAAATGAAAGTGTTTTTTATTACAACACCCTGCCAAAAGAAAAAACAGCCTTCTGTACGCAGAAGGCTGTTTCAATTATAGCGTTTTGGTATTAATCTACTACGGTAACCCAACCGTAAGTATCGGGTTCGTCGCCATATTGTATGCCCCTTAGTTTATTGTACAACTTGGTGCAAACCGGTCCCGGCTTACCGTCTTTAGCTATCAGGTACGATTTGTTTTCGTCCAAATCGTCTACTTTCGAAATAGGACTAATCACAGCAGCAGTACCACATTGTCCGGCTTCTTCAAAAGTAGCCAATTCTTCTTCGGCCACTTGTCGGCGTTCTACCTTCATCCCCATATCTTCGGCCAATTTCATTAAACTGTTATTGGTTATAGAAGGGAGAATAGAGCTGGATTTTGGAGTGATATAACAATTGTTTTTTATGGCAAAAAAGTTAGCAGGACCACACTCGTCGATATATTTCTTTTCGCGAGCATCTAAATACAACACGGCCGCATATCCTAAAGAGTGCGCCTTATCGCCTGCCACCAAGCTGGCAGCATAATTGCCCCCTACTTTATAGATACCTGTACCTAGCGGTGCCGCTCTATCGTACTGACGCAAAATGGCTACCGGAGAGGTTTGAAAGCCTCCTTTAAAATAAGGACCCACAGGCGTAACAAACACAAGAAAAGTGTATTCTTTAGCCGGACTAACGCCAACCTGTGCACTGGTTCCGATAAGCAAAGGGCGAATGTACAAAGATGAACCGCTTTCGTAAGGAGGAATAAAGCGTTCGTTCATTTTAACAGCTTTAATACAAGCTTCCGAAAATTTTTCTACCGGCAACTTTGCCATTAAAATACCATCGCACGAAGATTGCATCCGTTTAGCATTTTCTTCTAAACGAAAAATCCGAATTTTACCGTCTTTCCCTCTAAAAGCTTTTAAGCCTTCAAACACTTCTTGCCCATAATGCAAACAAGTTGCCGCCATGTGCAAATTAATCGATTCGGAGTCTGTTACTTCCAAATCGCCCCACGCACCATCTTTATAATGGCACCTTACATTAAAATCAGTTTTAATATAGCCAAATGATAAATTCGACCAGTCTATTTCATTCATAAAATAATACAACTAATTATGTGCTTAATTGCGCCCAAAATTAGTGAATTCCATTAAAACATTGCACACTTTGTATAAAAATATGCAAGTTTTAACTATTCAACGATTAATTTATGCGTTTCAACTTTGTCGGAATAAGCTACACGAAGCAGATACAGCCCTTGTGGCAGGTTACTTACATCTACCGGGATAGATTTATAACGCACTTTTCCGGAGGTGGTAGAATATTTTTGTCCGTAGGTACTATATAAAGTAATAGTACAGTCTCCTTCTTTATCGGTACGAGTCATTACATACACAATATCTTTTGCCGGATTAGGATAAATAACTGTTTTAGCCGATCGGTCTATCAACGAACTATCAACAGCAATAGCGGTAGAATCGTAGCTGATAACGGGGTCAATCCATAGCGAAGTGCGTATGCCCACAATGTCGGTAATTTTAGTCCATTGAGCGCCATAATAAGCCAAGGCTGTTTGTATGCCCGAAGCGTTGCGTGGTTTAGCGGTATATACAGCAAAAGAGTCGGCCGGCAAATTGGTATACGGCAACTCATACACTATAAAAAAGCTTTTACCTACCGCAACAGGGGTATCAAAGCGAACGTAGTTTTCGTTTTTAGACAGAACAGCTTTATTGGAATAATAAAACCCTTTGGAACTCTCCCATTGCAAGGTATTAAGTATTAAACTCTTTTCATCTAAAAAATAGGCGGAATTAGGAATAGAATCGCCCGCATATACCTTTACTTCGATAGTATCGGTGGTAGATTGTGTGGCATTTGCTTTTGCCGTTACAAAATAAACGCCATACAAAAAGGCATTTTCGGGCAAGCTGTATCGTTCGGCATACTTATACATGTAAAATGAATTGTGCCCTGCTACATAGCCTGAGTTAGGAGAAGATAAACGAGCAATTTCTGCGGTATCGCTTAAGCTAAGGTTGCTGTAACGCAACGCCGAGTCGTTGCCGTAAGGATTCAATCCATCAATAGCAGTAACGCCCGAATTGGTTGGGTCTAACCACGCTTTAAGTTGCGCCGTGGCAGAAGGATAATAACTCCATGCTTTATTCAAACGGAAATAATAATCGTTAATAGGATCTAAACATTCTGAAAAACCTCCGGTTAAACTACCCACCAATCTTAAGTTAGCATCAAACAAGCCCGAACCCGAAGAACCTCCTTGTGTGGTACCGGTATCCCATCGAGATACCAACCAATGACTATTTGAAAGCAGACCACTGTATGTTGTATTCGTAATAGCATTGTTTTCGCGCGCCATTACCTTTACCTTACCAAAAGGATGATGAATGCCTCTAAAAGGAGCCGATGGCGAGGCACTTATATTCCATCCCGCATAATACGGACGAAAATCTACGGGTGGCATTGAACTTAACTCAACTAAAGCAAAGTCTATATCGCTCGCAAATGCTTTTAAAGTAGAACCGCCAATGGTAAACTCTTGCGAACCTCTAATTGTAGGCTCGCATTTAGGCATTTCATAGTTGAAAAAAGCAACAATGGTAGGAGCCACCGTTTCGGCTTCAGCATAATCGACCCCTTCTGTACCCACATCAAAACAATGAGCAGCACTAAGCAAATAGGGTTTTCCGTCTTGCGCCGTATTATTTACCATAGTACCGCTACACAACTCTATGCCATTTATAATTAACAAACACACACTTTGTTTTACTTGAGTAATTTCGGGCACACAGCTTACAGGTAGGCTACACGAATCGCCCGAATTATCTGTCCACCAAAAATCGTTGTGGTTAGGCAAACCTCTAAAATTTCGGTAATCGTGGTTAATAGACCCTATTTCGAGCTTTCTTAAAGGAGATATTAGCGCAGATTGGCGAAACTCCACCTTAAGGTTACTGCCATCAATTGGAGCCAAGGGCAAAACACCCGATTTGAGGTTGTTTTTTTCGGTAAGCGGACCTACTATTTTATTGCCCAATTCGTTATACACATACACGGTATCTCCTTTTAGTAAATGATAGTTAGAAAAAATAAGGTTGATAGAATATGCTCCTTCAGAAGTAATATCTAATAGCCACAGTTTAGAACTGTCGGGGTAAGTAATAAGCTCCCCTGAGTTTTGAGGAGTTAAATCTACAGTAAATTGTTTGGCAAAGCGCATACCTCCCACCTTGTTTCGTTCGTTAATGCTGTCTTCTTGTAGCATTGCCTGCTTATTAAAAGCGGGAGTCTCTATTTTTTTTCCTTTTTTACCAATACGATGATGCTCTCCATGTTCTTTATGTAAAACAGATTGAGCTTGTATTAACGAGAAAAAAGCAACTAAGAACAGAACCGTTTGAAGGAGTTTTTTTATCATAAAGCTTTGATTTTAAATCCAACTTTGTTTGAGTACTAACCGGGCTTCATTGCCCATATTAAATAACAAGTCGATGATACTTAAGTTGGGTATAAACCCGGTTTTTTCTGTAAATACTTGGTAATAGTTAATCAATTTAAAATGAGTATCGGTTATTAGAGCATCTTTTTTAGGATGAATCAATTCGCGCGCATCCACCGCATGCTCTTGTACGTGTTTGTTAAAGGTGGTTGTTTCGTTTACAGGAATACTTAACTCTAACAAAGATAACACGAGTTGTTGAATTTGAGAATTAAAGTCCCACAAAAATTTCCATTCTTTCTCAAAAAATGGCCGAAAATCGTCTTGATAATACTCAAAAAATGGGGAAGTTTTATAGGCCGACTCGATAGAGCGCCAATGTTGCCTTTGCCAATCGGTTTGGTTAGCAATACATATGTCTTTTGTTTTGCATTTGAGCTCAGCGCCTTTATCTACAGGAATAGTAAGCGATAGTTCTCCATTTGCTGCAGCAATATTGCACCTATTACGATAGGTTTGCTTCATATAATTACATCCCGACTCAACATACACCTGCCGGTAATGCATCAGCTTACTATAGTATTGTATAGGCGCTAAATAAGCCGAAGAGAGATACACCGTATCGGCAGTATCTCTCTCCAAAACTTTATGAAGTGTTTCTTTCATAATAAGTTATTATGAATTAAAACAATTATTTGCGAGCGTTTTTAAAGAATCTGTTTAAACGAATTTTACCACTCAACCAGCCTTTTTCACTATTTAGTGATAGCCATACAAATAGGGGTTGCCCAACCACGTGGTCTTCGGGAACAAATCCCCAAATGCGCGAATCGGCAGAATTGTGTCGGTTATCGCCCATCATCCAATAATAATCCATGGCAAAAGTATAGCTAGTTGCAATAGCTCCATTAATATAAATTTTAGCATTTTTTACCTCCAGAGTATTGCCTTCGTAGTTGCGTATTGCACGTTCGTACAATGCTAAGTTTTGAAGCGTTAACGGGATGGTTACCCTTGCCTTTGGAATCCAAATAGGGCCATAATTATCTACTGTCCACGTCGTGTTATATCCTGCCGGATAAGTAGTTTGTTCCGATTGGGTAAGGTCGCTTATATTTTGCTCTTGCACCTCTAAAATATATGTTAAGGCTTTTAATTGATGTTGTTTTTGCAAAGTCATTGGCAATATATACACATAATTTCCCTGTGCATCATTTCCTACAAATGATTGTTTGTAGTTTTCTTGCGAAATCTCTAAGTTTTCAAAAACCTCTTCGGATATTTGTTGGCTCGCAATCACTTTACAATAATGTTGTACTCCTTCGGGGCGTACTTGTTTTTTACCGTTAATATATAACTCTCTGTTAATAATTTGCAAGCTATCTCCGGGCAAGCCCACACAACGCTTCACATAATTCTCTCTCCTATCAACCGGACGGTACAAAATATCGCCATACGTAGCCTTGTCTTGCACTATTATATTTCGACCAATACTCAAACACAATACCCGAGCATCAATTCCTTGCGCTTTTAAATCGGAAGGTTTTATCCCTTTCATTTGTAACTGTTGCATACCTACATCATAACAAACGCTCTCATAGTCTTCGGCTTGTCTGGCAGTAACAACAGTATCTCCGGCAGGGAAATTAAACACCACAATATCATTTCGTTCCACCTTTCCGAAACCTTTCAATCGACGCGATTCCCATTGTGGTTTTTCTAAATACGATTTGGTGTTAATTATCGGGAAAGTGTGTTGTACCAAGGGGAAAGAAAATGGCGTATTGGGTGTACGCGGGCCGTATGCCAATTTGCTAACAAACAAATGATCGCCTATCAGAAGTGTTTTTTCTAACGAACCCGTAGGTATTTTGTAGTTTTGAAACAAATACAAATTGATAAAATATACGGCTACCAAAGCAAAAACAATAGCATCTACCCACTCAAAAACTTTGCGTATTTTGGCATTTTTAATTTTTTTCCACCAAGTCCAAGGAATTACTTTAGTAAGGTAAATATCAAATATTAATGGGAGTCCCAGCAATATCCACAAATTACCTAACCAAATAGCAAAAGCGATATAAAAAACAGTTGCTACTGCAAATTTAATCCACTGTTTAGGAGACGATTTAAAATTTTTCATCTGAATAGATTTTTTTATTAATGATAACTCACTATGAATGTTATATTCATGTTCGTTTTTGGTTATTATCTTAAAATTTTAACATGTCATTCATGCTTAAAAAGCCCTTTTTACCGGCAGTAAACTCGGCTGCCACCACCGCTCCAAAAGCAAATCCATGGCGGCTTTTTGCCTCGTGCGTAATACTTATTGTATCCACCTCGCTGGTATAATTGATAGTGTGTGTGCCGGGCACATCGCCTTCGCGTATAGCTGTAATTGCAATATCTGTAGGCATATTTTCGTGCTCGTTAGTCCAAGCTGTTTTCCTGTCAATATTTTCTAAAAGTCCTTCGGCAAGAGTAATAGCAGTACCACTCGGTGCATCAAGCTTTTGTGTATGATGAATTTCGGTCATTGCCACATTATAGTCGGAAAACTGATTCATAATTTTTGCCACATATTTATTAACCGCAAAAAATATATTTACCCCCAAACTAAAATTCGATGCCCAAAATAAGGTAGCATCGGCTTGTTTCATTTCTAATTTAATAGTTTCTATTTGGTTACTCCAACCGGTAGTGCCACATACAACCGGCACCTTTGCAGCAAAGCATTTACGTATATTGCCAATGGCGTTTTCGGGACGAGTAAATTCGATGGCAACAGCTGCACTTTTAAACGCTTCCGAATCGAACTCTTCTAAATTGTCAATATCAATTCTCGACACAATTTCATGACCTCTTTCGAGCGCAATTTTTTCGATGGTCTTTCCCATCTTTCCGTATCCTATTAATGCAATTTTCATATAAAAAGAATATGACAATCAGTGAATATACCGATGTGCCGATTAACAAAAAATTATAATTTAAATTCCCACACTATCACAATAAAAATCCAAAGCTTCAAAAATCTCTTTTTGAGTTGTATTTTGGTTGGTGCGAATAGCACCAATATCTGCCAACAACGTAAAATTAATTTCCTTCGTATCGTTTTTCTTATCGTGAGTCATCAATTCAAACAAGCGGTCGTAGTCGTTGCACGAGATAAAAAATGAGCCATAAGCCTCTTTTATTAAACGTACCGCTTCAATCAAAATATTTTTTGGAAAACCAAGCAACTTATGCGATAAATACAACTCCCCAATCATACCCCAAGCCACAGCATAACCATGTAAAACAGGCGTATTTTTCTCGTACGATATACTTTCAAAAGCATGCCCGATAGTATGCCCGAAATTCAATGCTTTACGGATATTTTTTTCGTACGGATCTTCTTCAACAATACGTTCTTTAATGGCAATTGAGTCGGCCAAAATAGGTTTTAAATGGTCAATATCAAATTTTTCCAAATCAAATGCCGACACCTTATCCCAATCGGTTGATGTAGCAATTAAAGCATGTTTTAACACTTCGGCCATACCCGACAAGAGGTTTTGATGATCGAGCGTTTTAAAAAATACGGTATCAATAAAAACCGATTCAGCAGGGTTTATTACTCCCACCTCGTTTTTTAATCCGTTAAAATTAATTCCTGTTTTACCTCCAACCGCAGCATCTACAGCACCAAGCAAGGTTGTTGGTATGTTAATATAACGCATGCCTCTTTTAAATGTTGAAGCAGCAAATCCACCCAAATCGGTAATCATACCGCCACCCACATTAATTAACAGTGATTTTCGGGTGGCTCCTTTTTCGCTCAAAAATTGCCAAACAGAAGCTAACGCTTCTACATTTTTATGCGAATCCCCCGATTTAATTACACAAACATTACTCTTCGCAACGGGAATTTTATCGAAAAAAATAGGGAGGCATAGCTTATTTGTGTTTTCGTCGGTAAGGATAAAAACACTTTCTTTAGGCAGGTTTTGGAGTTCTCGTGTGAGTTCTGAAACTAAATCGGAACAAATAACAACTTGTTGTTTCATTATTTTTGCGCTAATTAAAAGATGCAAATATACGAAATTTACTATACGCTAAAACAACGAAACAATGTAATAACATTAATTTGAGTTGAAACAATAATTGAAAGAGATAAAGCGCCACATATCAGAATAAACAAAAAGAAATATGCCAATCATTCAACACAAAGAAATAAGAACAAAAAAGCTAAATAAAACAAAAAATATAAGCTACTTAAAATTATAAATCCTCGGTTTCTTTAGTGCTTGCTAAAAAATGATTATTTTCGCCTAGTATTAAAACATCATTTTCATGCAAGTAAAAATTGTAAACAAATCTAAACATGCCTTGCCCGAATACGCTACCGGTTTATCGGCTGGTATGGATTTAAGGGCAAATCTAAACGAATCAATCGTGCTAAAACCACTCGAGCGCAAACTAGTACCTACCGGTTTATTTATCCAGTTACCCGAAGGTTTTGAAGCCCAAATAAGACCAAGAAGTGGATTAGCCCTAAAAAAAGGGATTACCGTACTTAACACTCCGGGCACTATCGATGCTGATTATAGAGGAGAAATTGGTGTCATCTTGATAAACTTATCAAACGAAGATTTTGAAATTGCCGATGGTGAACGCATCTGCCAAATGGTAGTAGCTTCGCATGCTCAGGTTAACTGGCAAGCTGTAGAGGTGCTGGATGAAACAGAAAGAGGTGCAGGAGGCTTTGGCCATACCGGTAAAAAATAAACATTATGAATTTATTTATGAAGGCAATTATTGCCTGTATAATTCTATTTTTTGCTTATCCATCGGCATTTGCAAAAAAGGTAAAAGAGAAAGAACTTGTTAAACGAACCATATCGGTTCAAGATCAACGCAAACTCGATTACTATTTTTTCGAAGCAGTTAAACTACGTCAGTCCGGAAAAATGGATAGAGCAGTAGATTTGCTTACGAAATGCTATTATATAAACCCGAATAATAGTGCTGTTTTGTACGAGTTTGCCATGGCATTTAGTCATATTCAAGACGTGCAACACGCTATGAAATTTATGTCGCTTGCCAGCGAAAAAGACCGCACAAACAGCTGGTATAAAATGGGGCTAGCCGAACTTTGTATTAAAAATAACGATTTAAAAAACGCTATTTTAATCTATAAAGATATTGCCCAAAACCACCCGGAAGCAGAAGAAGTTGACTTTATGTTAGCCTCCCTCTATAAACAAACAAACCAATTTAAAGAAAGCATTCTCTATCTTAATAAAGTAGAAGAAAAAAACGGCATGAATGAAAATATTTCGTTTGAAAAATACCGTTTATACACTGCTTTAGGAAAAAATAAAAAGGCTAACAACGAAATAGAATTATTAATTAAAAAATTTCCGTTAGAATATCGCTATCGCTTACTAAGAGGGGATATTTATCTGCACGAAGAAAAAAACCCGAAGAAAGCTCTAAAAGAATACAACCAAGTTAAAATAGCAGACCCAAATAACCAACTGCTAATTTTGACCTTATACAATTATTATAAAACAATAAAAGACACAATTACTGCCGACGAAATTGTTAGAGATGCCTTTTTAAACCCCAACCTATCTTCCGAAGATAAAATGGGATTGTTAACTCAATACTTAAGCATTGAAAACCAAGGAGTAAAAAAAGCAGAAGAGTTTTTTAAGCTGCTTATCGATATGTACCCAAGTAATGAAATGCTTAGAACTTATTTTGCTTCGTTCCTACTCATGCAACGCCGACACGATGAAGCCATACCCGAACTTCAGTTTATGTTAGAGTTAAACCCAAAAAACAAAGAAGGTTGGATGGAACTCATCAAAGCTTATTTTGATTTAGAAAAGCTGGATGAAGTGATTTCTGTGGCAGATACTGCCATGGTGTATCTACCTAAAGAGTCTAATTTGTACTTATTAAAAGGAATTTCTCAACTTAAAAAAGAGCAATATGAGTCGGCCATCGAAACTTTTAAAACCGGATTAACTACCGTTACAGAAGAAGAACAAAGCAAAAAAGTGGAATTTTATTTACAAATTGCAGATATTTTAGCCAACCAAAACAATCTCGATTCTGCTTTTGTATATTACGAAAAAGCGTATCAACTAGACCCCAATAATGCTACCTTACTTAATAATTACGCATACTACTTGTCCTTAATAAACAAAGACCTTACAAAAGCCGAACTGATGAGTGCCAAAACTGTACAAGCTTACCCGGATAATGTGTCTTTTTTAGACACTTATGCGTGGATATTTTTTAAACAAGGCAACATGACCTTAGCTCAAATGTATATACAACAAGCCATCGATAAAGGAGGTAATGAAAACGGAGTAGTTATGGAGCACTATGGCGATATTTTATTTCTTAATGGAAATAAAGACGAAGCTCTTATTTGGTGGAAAAAAGCAAAAGAAGCCGGCAATAATTCCAAGCTATTAGAAGAAAAAATTGACAAACAAACCTACCTCCCCGAAACAAAAGAAGAAAAAAATGAAACAACTTATTAATGTACTTTTGTTTTCGGTATTACTGTTAAGTGCTTGTAAAACAAAAGAAAAAATTAGCAAACAACCCGATAAATCAGCATCTGTTCCCAGTTTAAACGATTTCAAGTTTAAACAGCCAATCATTAAGTCGGCCAACTTCAGCAAAATAACTGCTCAAATAAATTTACAAGGCAACAGCATAAGCACTAATGCGTCAATAAAACTTATTCGCGATAGTATTATTCAAATTTCGATTCAACCCGCCATGGGTATTGAAATGGCAAGAGTAGACTTTAACAAAACAGATATTATAGTGGTAGATAAGTTTAACGGCCGTTATTTTAAAACAGATTACGGATTTCTATTTTCAAAATTCAAAATAAAACTTATGTTTACCGATATCCAATCAATTTTGTTAAATGAGCTATTTATTTCTGGAGAAACTGTTACTCCTATTGATTCGTTAGTCACTATGTTTTCACAATCGCTGTTTCCGGATGGACTATTATTAAAAAGCAAAACAATGGGTAACCGAACTCCTACCGAGTTTATAATAAACAAAGAAAACCAACTTAACCATGCAAGCATTACCATGCCGTTAGTGCTTACAACATGCCGTTACAGCAACTTTGCAAAACAAAACAACATCAACTTCCCTTTCAATTATAAAATTGTAATACACGAAGGACCAAAAATTAGTAGCACGGAACTTATCATTCAAGCTGTAGAATTCAATACTTCCGTAAAAATTAACGCAACTAACTTGTCAAATTATGAACAAGTTAATACCTTTGAACAACTAATACCATAAACCCTATGATGCGTTGCATTCTTTTATTTGCCTTTTGTTTAGTTTCCTTTGGCATTTCGGCCGAAAGCATTAAAGATTTGAAAAAAAAACAACAGAAAGCAAAAGAAAAAATAGAACTTACCAATAAACTGCTCAACGAAACGCAAAAAACAAAAAAAACAACCGTTTCTACACTTAGCCTTATTAAAAAACAAATTTCAGAAAGAGAAAATCTCATCCATGCGTTAAATGCCGAAATTTCACTGCTCGACAACAATTTAAAAGCCTTGGAAGATCAAAAAAAATTACTCGAACGCAGACTCCAAACACTTAAAAATGAATATGCAGCTTTAGCTTATCACGCTTATTTTTATAAAAATAGAAATGAGTTTAATCAATACTTATATATTTTATCGTCAAATAGCTTTAGTCAAGGAGTAAGGCGTTTTCGTTATGTTCAAGAGTATTCACAATACAGAAAAGAACAAAGTTTGCAAATACAACAAGTAACCAATCAATTACGCGAAAAAGTGAATCAACTTTCGCAAACAAAGAAAAACAAAGAAGCTGTAGCTCAAGGAAAAATAAGCGAAAACTTAAACTTACAAGCCGACGAAAAGCAAAAACAAAAAATGCTTAAAGATCTGTCTAAAAAAGAAAAAACGCTTTATGCCGATTTAAAAAAACACCAAAAACAAATTAATGAACTAAACGATAAAATTGACCGTTTAATTGCAATCGAAATAGAAAATGCCCGTAAAAAAGCTGAAGCAAAACGCAAAAAAGAAGAAGAACGTAGAAAACAAAAAAATAAAACTACTTCGGAAAAAGCAACTTCAACGAAAAATACACCCTCTACTCCCAGCAGTATAATGACAAAAGAAGAAACTCTTATTGCCGGTGGATTTGAAAAAAATCAAGGCCGATTACCATGGCCTGTTAAAGGTGTAATTACAGGTCGATTTGGAATTCATCCTCATCCGGTACTACAAAGAGTTACTGTAAACAACAAAGGCATTTATATTCAAACACAACAAAACGCTGAAGCTTGTTCGGTTTACGAAGGCGAAGTAACTCAAGTTTTTGCCATACCCGGAAATAACAATGCAATTATTGTAAAACATGGTATTTATCGCACCGTATACGCAAACCTAACAAGTACCTATGTAAAAATTGGCGAAAAAGTAAGCACCAAACAGGCCTTAGGAAAAGTATATGTGGATACCGAAAACAACAATAAAACGGAACTTTATTTTATGTTGTATAAAAATTCCACATTGAATGATCCTGAAAAATGGTTGTCCAGATAATGTTATATCAATGCCTATGAAAACAATAACCTTATATCAAATTGAAACTTTTTTAAATTGCAAAACTATTGCAATTGCAGGAGCCTCCCGTAACACAAAAAGTTTTAGTGCTCAAGTAGCAGTTCATTTAGAAAAACTAGGCTACAGTTTATTTTTAATTAACCCCAACTTTGAACAAACAGAGCAAAAATTAATTTCCATAAGTAACCTTCCTGAAGGTATAAACAACCTCCTGATAATAACCCCAAAGAATCAAACCGAATCGGTTCTTAAACAAGCTATCGATAAAGGCATTAAAAACATCTGGATACAACAAACTTCCGATACTCCTGAAGCTATAAAATTAGGATTAGAAAACAACATAAACCTTATTTACGGGCAATGTATTTTTATGTTTACACAACCCACAGGAATACATAAATTGCATTATGGGTTAAAGAAGTTTTTTGGAAGTGTACCAAAATAATTTCTATATATAGCATTCCAACGGTTTTGATTTTTATTTGTAAAAGTTTATTCTTTTTTTTATAAATATAATTACCTTTGCTCTCGCAATGGTTTCATATTCATTTTTCAGTGAATTGAATTAAAAGGGAATTTCGTGTGAATCGAAAACAGTCCCGCTGCTGTATTTTCCTACATAAATTGTTCAGCAAACCTTTTGCCACTGTCCCGATAGTTATCGGGACGGGA
>JAFGVL010000044.1 GCA_016938015.1 Paludibacteraceae bacterium | reverse complement strand
TTTTTTTCAATTATGCTGTTTGCTTTTTCTACTGCTATGCTAATATGACTACAAATAAATTCTTCTCCCAAACGTGCGTTAATGCCTGCTTTTTTTAGGGTTCTATGAACTTTAGGGTTAACCCCCGATAAAATAATTTGAATACCTTCGGCATCGGCCATCCGAATTAAATTTTCCAAATTATGTATCCCCGAAGAGTCGATAAATGGTACTTTTCGCAAACGTATGATACGTATTTTTGGGGTATTACCCACTAACTTAGTGGCTTCATCAAATTTGCTGGCAATACCAAAAAAGAAAGGTCCTTCTATTTCATACACTTCAATACCGGGTTCAATATGTAGCACTTCATCGGTAGGATTACCTTCAATATCCGATAAAGGAATATCGTTTTTAAAAATTGAAATAGTGGATGTTTCCGACAAGCGCTTAAGAAGTAATAATAAAGCTAATAATAAACCAACTTCAATGGCAATGGTTAAATCGAAGAAAACGGTTAGTAAAAAAGTGGTTAACAAAACGCCCACATCCGATTTTGGGTTACTTAGCATGGATTTAAATGTACGCCATTCGCTCATATTGTAAGCAACTACTACTAATACTCCTGCCAAACAAGCCATGGGTATATATGCAGTTAGTGGGCCTAAAAAGAGTAGTATTAAAAGCAATACAACTGCATGTATCATCCCGGCAACAGGTGTTCTACCTCCGTTGTTAATATTTGTCATGGTACGTGCAATGGCTCCCGTAGCAGGTATTCCTCCAAAAAGAGGAGAGAGAATATTGGCAACACCTTGTCCCACTAATTCAGTGTTTGCATTGTGTCGGTCGCCGGTAACACCATCGGCTACGGTTGCCGAAAGCAACGACTCTATCGATCCTAATAATGCGATGGTAAATGCCGGTGGAAGTAATCGTATAATTAAATCCATACTTAGATTTAAACCATGTGGCGTGGGTAATTCGGCATTAATGGTAAAGCGGTCGCCAATGGTTTCAATAACAGTAATTCCGCCATATTCTCTTAAAAAATAAGCAATTACCGTCATGCCAATAATAGCAATTAACGAACCGGGTATTTTTTTTATGAGTTTTCCTCCAAAAATAATCACTACAATGCTCAACAAACCAATGCCTAATGCCCATAGGTTAGTGCTGCTAAAATTTTGAAAATAAGCAATCCACTTATCTACAAAGTCGGCCGGCACTAACTGCATTTGTAAACCAAACAAATCTTTTATCTGCGTTGAAAAAATAGTAACCGCAATGCCCGAAGTAAAACCGATAACTACCGGATAGGGTATAAATTTGATAACCGTTCCTAGTTTAAAAACACCCATTAATACGAGCATAACTCCGGCTAAAAGAGTGGCAATCATTAAACCTTCAATGCCATATTGCTGTACAATACCGTATACAATTACTATAAAAGCACCTGTTGGTCCGCCAATTTGCACACTGCTTCCTCCTAAAAAAGAAATTACAAATCCGGCAATAATAGCTGTTTTTAATCCTTGTTCGGGACTAACCCCCGACGCAATACCAAAGGCAATTGCCAATGGTAGCGCAACAATACCTACAATAGTTCCTGCCATTAAATCGGCCATAAACTTTTGCCGATTATAGGTTTTAATTGTTTCGAAAAACTTTGGTTTAAATTGAAAATTGAAAAGCATAAGCAATTTTTTTAAAAAGAAGCTGCAAAGATATAGACAATATACACTCGTTGTCATTCACAAAGTCTACTTTTTTATAAAAAGCAGTTGATAACCTTTATTGTTGTTTTTGAATTTAAAAAAGAAGAATCTCTTTTTTACAAATGCAATTAATTCTACCTTTGTTTTTTATATATAAAAAGTATGAAGAAATATAGTTTTGATTTGTTTAATTACGTGCGTAGGGTTACTGCTGAAGTTGCAGTAGGAAGTTCTTTAATAGGTGCAAATAACCCTATTCGTGTTCAATCGATGACCAATACTAATACCCTCGACACAGAGGCTAGTGTTGCACAAGCATTACGTATTGCACAAGCCGGTGGCGAATTGGTGCGACTTACGGCTCAAGGTATACGAGAAGCCGAAAATTTAAAAAACATACATGCCTCTTTGCGAGCCAAAGGTTTTGATACGCCCCTTGTTGCCGATATTCATTTTAATCCTAAAGTGGCCGAAGTGGCTGCCTTGTATGTAGAGAAAGTTCGTATTAATCCGGGTAATTTTGTTGGACAAACAGAAGGTCTTGATAAAATACGAGAAAAGTTAAAAACTTTGTTAGCTATTTGCACCTCGAATAATACCGCAATTCGTATAGGAGTAAACCATGGTTCGCTGTCCGAACGAATAATGAGCGAATATGGCGATACTGCTCAAGGTATGGTGGTATCGGCCATGGAGTTTTTGCGCATTTGTAAAGAAGAAAAGTTTGACAAGCTTGTTATCTCTATGAAATCGTCTAACACTTTAGTAATGGTTCAAAGCGTACGTTTATTAGTAGCTGCAATGAACGAAGAAGGGATGAATTATCCCCTTCATTTAGGAGTAACCGAAGCAGGCGATGGTGAAGACGGACGCGTAAAATCGGCGGTAGGAATTGGTGCTTTACTTGCCGATGGCATTGGCGATACTATTCGTGTTTCGTTAAGTGAAGACCCTGAATTGGAAATTCCGGTAGCCCAAAAATTGGTTCACTATATGGAACAAAGAAGCAAGCATACCCCTATTACTGCAAAGGCTTTCAATGGGTTTAATCCCTTTATGAATACAAGAAGAGAAACCGAAGCAATATGGAAAATAGGAGCACAACAAGTGCCTGTAGTTATGGCTGCTTCCGAAGGGAATTATGCTATTTTACCCGACCTTATTTTTACCCAAACAGCCCAACTTGGTATACAAATTATCCCTTTAACATATACCGATTTGTCAAAAGAAACACTACAACGCATATCAACAACACATAATGCAGTTGTGTTACTTTCGTCAAAAAACAGCAATCCGGTTGGAGAGATGCGTGCATTTTTTCATGCTTTAATGGAGGCAAACTGTAAAGTGCCGGTTATACTACACTGTGTGTATACAGAAAACGACCTTGAAACGCTACAAATAAAAGCCGGAGCAGATTTTGGCGCTTTGTTGTTGGATGGGTTTGGTGATGGTATCTACTTGCAAAACGAAGGCACGATAAGTAACGAGCAAATAAATTCTATTGCTTTTGGCATTCTTCAGGCATCGCGTGTGCGGGTAAGTAAAACGGAATATATATCGTGCCCCGGTTGCGGACGAACTCTTTTCGATTTACAAACAACTATAGCACAAATTAAAGCAAAAACAGCCCATCTTAAAGGATTAAAAATAGGGATAATGGGTTGCATAGTAAATGGTCCGGGAGAAATGGCGGATGCCGATTACGGCTATGTAGGAGCTGGTAAAGGCAAGGTGAGTTTGTACAAAAAACAAGTTTGTATGGAAAAAAATATTCCTCAAAGTGAAGCCGTAGAAAAGCTTATAGCATTGATTAAAGCGGGTGGCGATTGGAAAGATGCCGTTTAATCATCTATTCGTTCTCCCTCTGTGTTGATGTAGAAACTCTGGCTGCCAAGCCTTACAGGAGCTTTTCCCTTTTCAAAATTAGAGGCATAATCGTATATTAGAGGAATTACTTCTTTGCCTTGTCGGTTAACAAAGCCGTATTTATTGTCCACCGAAACAGGCGTTAATCCTTCGTTAAAAACAGGGAAAGTATTGCCTCCTATTTCGTATTTTATAGGAATTATTTCTTTGCCGTTTTTATTGATAAAACCCCATTTATAGTCTTTTTGTACGGCTGCTAATCCATTGTCGAAAGGTAAGGCATAATCGTAATTAAATGGAATTATAATTTGCCCTATTACACCAATAAAGCCATACTTATCTCTAAATTTTACGTTAGCTAAGCCCTCTTTAAAAATAGGATATACATTTTCGTCGTAGCCAAACATATAGTCAATACCAAGAAACCCCTTTTTATTGATAAACCCCCAAAACTCACCGTTAGAAACTGCGGCTCTATCTTCGTGAAAATCTGTAGCAATAGCGTATTGAAAAGGGATAATAACTTTACCGGTTTTGTCAATATATCCCCATTTATCGTTTTGTTTCACTGCGGCCACACTGTCTTTGAAATTTAAAGCATCATCATAAATGGCAGGTACAATTTCTTTTCCGGAGAAAGCGATATATCCCCATTTGTCGTTTTGTTGTATGCGAGCCAGCCCTTCGTAATGCCGGTCCGCATATTGGTACTTGGCAGGGATAGCCGCCATATTTAATGCAGAATCTTTGTACCCGTAAAGTTCTGTGGCTTGGTCGTAATAAGGAATAATAACCTGTTTAAATTGAGCAACAGCAGAAGATGCTGTCAAGGCAAAAAAAGAAATAAGTAGTAATTTTTTGGGTTTCATGGCAAGGGATATTAATAGGGCATTTTATTGAGGCGTACAAATTTTATTTCACCCACTTTTTATTAAAAGATAAATGTACAAAAGTTAGTTGAAAAAACAAAGAGAGCCGATTGAACTTCTCAATAAGTATTTGTTTTCAAAAAGCACAGGGTTCTTTGCTATACTTTAACTTATCTGAGCAAAGTAGTTGGATTCTAACATAACTCTTTCAAACAAAAATCAGTGCATATCAAATAATCTTTTATCTTTGTGATACATTAAGAAATAAGTATATCGGGGTAAAAATAATTATGGAAAATGATAAAAAGAGATGTTGTTTTTTTAAAGAGAGAAAAAGACTTAAAGAAGAGGAAAAACCCTTCGCTGCCATTGCTGCTTCTGTAATTCTTCTTATTAAGCAAGAACTAATAAAGAATGTATATATATGGATAATTTGATTTTGTTGTTAATCATTATAGGGTTGATACTGACTTATATTAAAAAAAAGTTATTTAATGAGTTCGCTAGTTTATCGGATGATTTGAAATCAAAATTTAAACAGGTTTACTGGAAAACGCTTATTCGCTTAGTGGTTGTGGTTTCCCTATTTATAATACCATTTTTTATCATTACAAGTATGTCTTATTTTACACATTTGCAAATAGGTTTTATATTTTCTATTACACTTTTTCTCATTTTTTTAGTAGAATCAATTTCAACACTGAATAAGATTAGAAAACTCGAACCAAACAAAAAAATTAAGGTTCTATTTATGTTGTATCGTTTAATAAGTTTTATAGCTTTTTTAATATTGGGGTATTATAACTGTTTTATTGTTCTTAAGTTATAATTTCACTGCTGAGCGTAGCGTACAATAAAGGGCAGGGTTTGGCGTAGTTTCCAAACTACGTTATTGTTAAAAGCAAGGCTCATGCCTTGCCGAAAGCTGGAGCTTTCGTTTTTAAGACGACTTGAGGCTGAGCCACAGCCGAACCGGGCTTTCGTTTTAGCTACGACATAGCGATGACGCTATGCCGAACTTGTGCAAGCGTTACGCTACGAAGAACAAGGACTTAATCATAAATGAATCTGATTTATATAAAGTGAAAACTAAATATAAACAAGAACGAATTAATGTCGATGATATTTTTATTGAAACTAAATAATTACTTATGAAAAATTTAATTGTCTTTTTTTTATTGTCTACTATTATGCTAAGTTGTAATAACAAACAACAATCTGTTATTAAATATTGGAGTAATGGAAAGATTAAGACAGAATATTTTCTTACCAAAAATAATAAAATCTCAGGAATACGTAAAGACTATTACGAATCTGGCAAAATAAATTTAATAAGAAACTATAATAATGGGCTATTAGATGGTAAATGTTACAAGTACTACCCAAATGGAAATATTATGATTGAATCAACTTACTGTTATGGGAAAGAGAATGGTTGGTGTATAAAATATAATTCAGATGGTAGCATTAAAGAAAAAATTGAAAAGATGTTATTCTATAAAAATGAAAACGGGTTCTTTCATTTTAATTCTGATAAACTAATAGAAAAATGTGAAAAAAACATAAAAGAAAAGGAATCTATTATTATAAATCATATCTATTATTACAAAAATAAGGTAATAAGAGATAGTAGTTATTATTGTACTGTAAAGTACGAGAATGTGAGAGTAGATAAAAATTTTATTTTGAAAAAAGATTCTTTATTGTTAAAAATTGAAATTCCATTCAATTATTTTTCGAATGAAAAGGAAAAGATTACATATATGTTAAGGATAGAGGATACAAATGAGAATATAATTAATATCCTTGATTTTGATGATAATAAATATAGAAGAAAATATATTCCTTGTTTATATTATGTGTCTTTTAAACCAAAAAATAATAATAACGGATATATATATGGTGTTATTAGGGAGGTAAACTCAAAAGGAGAAGCCCATGATTTTTATTTTAAAAAAGAATATTTTATAAGGTAAACGTCGTTGCTGCGCTAGTGGAAACTCAGTTCTTTGTAGCGTACACAATTAAGGCAGGAAAAAAAACAAAGAGAGCCGATTGAATAAATCGGCTCTCTTTGTATGGAAGTTTATCGGGTTATATTTTTCTAAATCCAATAATTTCTCTAACTTCTTTAATCGTTTTGGAGGCACTTTCGCGGGCCTTTTCTTTACCTTGATCAGCTACTTTAATAATGTATGCTTCGTCTTTTAAAATTTCGGCAATTTTTTCACTAAAAGGTTGTACAAAAACAATCATATCTTCTGCTAGTTGTTTTTTCATATCGCCGTAACGGATAGCGCATTTATTGTATTGCTCGTCGAAGTAGGCAAGGGTATCAGGGTTAGAAACTACGCTCATTAGTTGAAAGAGGTTTTGTATGGCTTCGGGTTTTTCTTGGTTTTCTGCCGTAGGACCACTATCGGTTACTGCTTTCATCACCTTTTTGCGTATCTCTTCTGCCGTATCTGCTAAAAAAATAGCATTGCCTTCGCCTTCTGATTTTCCCATTTTGCCACTGCCATTTAATCCGGGAATTTTTATAAGTGTTTCGCCAAAATTAAAGGCTACCGGTTCCGGAAAATAGTCTACCTTGTACATGCGGTTAAAACGGTTACCAAAGGTACGTGTCATTTCGAGGTGTTGCTCTTGGTCTTTCCCCACCGGCACTTTGTGCGCTCTGTGAATCAATATATCGGCAGCCATCAAAGTAGGATAGGTTAGCAATCCGGCATTTACATTTTGAGGTTGAGCGCGTATTTTATCTTTAAAAGAGGTGCATCGTTCCAGTTCGCCAATGTAGGCGTTCATATTTAAATAGAGATAAAGTTCGGCTACCTCAGGCACATCGCTTTGCACATAAAGGGTGCATAATTCGGGATCGAGTCCGGCAGCTAAATATTCGGCAATAACTTGTTTTACATTACCTTGTATATTAGCGGGGGTTGGGTGTGTTGTAAGCGAGTGATAGTCGGCTATAAAAAAATAGCAGTTATACTCGTGTTGCATTTTTATAAAATTGCGTAGAGCACCAAAATAGTTTCCTAAATGAAGGTTTCCGGTAGGCCGGATGCCGCTTAATACTGTTTGTTTCATAGAATAATAAAATTGTGGAGCAAAGGTAAGAAAAAAAATCATCCCTCGTTTGTAAAAAAACGAGGGATGAATATTCTTTGCTTGTTAGCAGAGCGAAGTCGAAGCTATTCTATCGGTATTTCTCGTTGAATGCGTTCTTCTAACGACATAAGTGTTTCGGTAGATACTACACCCGGAATTTCTTGAATTTTATTGTTTAATAATTCCATCAAGTGCTCATCGTTTTTTGCATAAAGGCGTACTAGCAAGGTGTATGGACCGAGTGTAAAATGACATTCAACTATTTCGGCAATTTTTTCTAATTCGGGTACAACCAGTTTATACAACGAGCCTTTTTCGAGTTTTATACCAATATATGTGCTAATATGATAGCCTAATGTTTTTGGGTTAACATGGTAGCCTGAGCCAATAATAACTCCCATATCCATTAAGCGTTGCACACGTTGGTGTATTGCAGCACGAGAAACCTCGCATTTTTCGGCTACATCTTTAAAAGGGATACGTGCGTTTTTGGTAATAATACTTAGAATTTTACGATCTAATTGGTCAATTTTTTCCATATTTTATCGGATAGTTAATTATCAAATTGTCAACAAATTTACTTATTTTTATGAATTATAAAAATAAAACAGCCTAATTTTACTATTTTTGTTTACAAAATGACAAAAAAAAGCGAGCCTCACAACCAGATGAGGCTCGCCAATATACTCACGTAATAAGTTATTTTACAATGCTTATTAATTCAACATCAAATACAAGGGTTGAAAAAGGAGGGATAGTTTGCATATCTCTTTCTCCGTAAGCTAAGTTTTGTGGGATATAAATTTGCCATTTAGAACCTACAGGCATTAATTGTAGAGCTTCTGTCCATCCCGGAATAACTTGGTTTACAATAAATTCGGCAGCTTGTCCTCTTTTAATAGAGCTGTCAAATACTTCACCGTTAATCAGTTTCCCTTCGTAGTGTACTTTCACTTTGTCGGTAGCACTTGGTTTTGTGCCTTTACCTTCTTTCACTACTTTGTATTGCAAACCGCTGGCTAATGTTACCACACCTTCTTTAGTTTTGTTTTCGGCTAAGAATTTTTCTCCTTGTGCTTTATTACCACCAAATTGTTTTTCCATTTCAGCTTTTTGTTTTTTCTCAACGGTAGTTTGAAGAATTGTATTTGCCTCTTCGACCGATATTTTTGTGTCTTTTTTTGCGATGCTTGCAAAAAGAGCGTTTTTAAGCACATCCATATCTAAAGTAAGCGATGAATCTTGCATCAATCCTTTTTCAACGTCAGCTTTAAGGGTTGAGCCAAGGCTTAATCCGATGGCGTAGTAATTAATAGTAGTATCGTTTTCTTTTAAACCTTCTTTTAAACCTTTTAATAAGGCATCGTAATTAACGCCGGCGCTATCTCCTTTTAAATGGTTATTTAAAATGTAAGAGCCATAACCTACACCATAGGCATAACTTAACGAATCTTTTTCTGATGCAAGTGTTACTTCTTTTGTTGTTTTATCGCAAGAGCTAACTAATACGCCCAATGCAAGGGCAAGTAAAATACTAATTTTTTTCATGGTATTGTTTTGTTATTTTGTTTCTATATCTAATAATTCTACATCAAATATTAAGGTTGATTGAGGAGGAATTGGCCCTACTTTTTGCAT
>JAFGVL010000043.1 GCA_016938015.1 Paludibacteraceae bacterium | reverse complement strand
TTTTTAAGATAAACACTTCTGAAAATTATAATCTGGCTGCATAAGACACAAAAAAAGAGCTGTCTTTTTGGACAGCCCCTTTTTTATTATTGAAAAGGTCTAATTTTATCCGGATAATTAAACCTATCAATACAGTCTCTGCAAATTTCTAAATCATGACTTTTATCAAAGCAATCGAAAAACTTTTTATACTGAGGGTTTACTTCTTTAAATTGTTCGTATTGCTGAATAATTTCCGGTTTCGAATCCGGATTAGGCATAGGCACTAGTTCTCCATCTATCGTTTTAGCCACAAAATTATAATGCCCTACTATAAATGTACCTTTATTTAAATAAGCTTCTCCATTTTCGAAATAATACAGTTTATCTTCACTAACAAGCTTTACATATTGACCCGTTCCATAAGTTCTGTAAAGCTCTTTAGCCAATACAAATCCCCATAATTTTTCACATTTCACCTTTATATTTTTACCAGCTTTTCGAACCACCAAACGATATTTTCCGGAAGGTGTATGAACCATTTTTTGATACGCCTCAAACTTCAATCCCTTTTTGTTTTGGTATTCTTCAAAACTTCGGTAAACCGTAACACTCTGACTGTAAAGAAGAAATGGAACAATGCATAAAAATAAAAGAACTAATTTTTTCATTGGTATAAATTTAAATTTAGGTCATCCCAAAGATATATTTTTTATAGTATTATTTACTGTATAAACAAAAAAAAACCGACATTAGTATGTCGGTTTTTAAAATAGTTATGTTTTGTTTTATTCTACAACAACATTCAAAGCTACTTCAGCCGTAACTTCTTTATGTAATTTTAAAATAGCTTTATAAGCACCTACTTCTTTGATAGCCTCTTTAAGAGTAATTAATTTTCTGTCAACCACGTATCCTGCTTTTTCGATAGCTTCAGCTATTTGAATGGTAGTAACCGATCCAAATATTTTACCGTTCGAACTGGCTTTTACACCTAAGGTAACAGTTAATCCGTTCAATTTTTCAGCTAATTCAGTTGCTTCAGCTTTGATTTTCTCTAATTTATGAGCACGTTGTTTCAAATCTTCAGCTAACATTTTCTTTGCCGATGCAGTTGCCAAAATGGCCTTTTTTTGTGGAATTAAATAGTTACGAGCATAACCGTCTTTAACAGTTACTACATCGTCTTTGTATCCAACAAATTCTACATTTTCTTTTAATATAATTTCCATATCTTTTCCTCCTTTTTATTTCATCATATCGGTTACATAAGGGAGCAACGCCAAATGACGCGCTCTTTTAACTGCTTGCGCTACTTTACGTTGATATTTCAACGAAGTACCGGTAAGACGACGAGGAAGGATTTTACCTTGCTCATTCAAAAACTTTTTCAAAAACTCAGGGTCTTTGTAATCAATGTATTTAATACCGCTCTTTTCAAAACGACAGTATTTTTTCTTCTTCACCTCAACAGATGGAGGTGTTAAATAACGAATTTCAGAATTATTTGTACTCATAATTTAGCTCTCCTTCACTACTTCTTTAGTTGATTTAACACTCTTTCTTTTAGCAGCATATTCTGCGGCATACTTGTCTAACGCAAAAGTTAAGAACCGAATAACGCGCTCATCACGACGATATTGTGTTTCCAACTTTGCAACAACAGTTGGTTCTGCATTAAACTGAAGTAACGAATAAAAACCTGTTGATTTTTTACCGATAGGATAAGCCATCTTTTTTAATCCCCAGTTTTCTTCATTTACAATCTCCGCTCCCTCTTTTACAAGGAGATCTTTAAATTTTGCGACCGTTTCCTTCATCTGAGCGTCAGACAAAACGGGAGTTAAAATGAAAACGGTTTCATAGTTTTTTAACATAAACTCTTACAATTAAATTTGTTAATTAAATAATGCTTTTATCTCAAAAGCGGGGCACAAAGATAGAATTATTTTTTTCAATATACAATAATCTATTTGCAACAAAATCATTTTTATACGCTATTTGCTTTAAAATAATGAATAAAGTATCTTTGATGTCAAATTGTAGGTATAAACCAAGCACCATAATGATTACAAAAAACGAAGTAGTTGAAGTAGGTAAAACTGTCAAACCTCATGGGGTAAAAGGCGAAATTTCTTTTATTTTTTCGAGGAACAACTTTGATGAAGAAAATATGCCTTACTTCATTTTTGAAATTGAGGGTCTTTTAGTACCTTTTTTTATTGAAAACTTCAGGTACAAAACAACTAGTTCTGCACTGGTTAAACTAGAAGGGATAAACTCCGACGAACAAGCTCGCGAACTATGCAATAAAACCATTTACATACACCAACAATTTGCACTCAAAGAAACGGAGCAAGAATTGGAGATAAATTATTTTGTGGGATTCGAAGTGCAAGAACAAAAGCTTGGTTCGTTAGGTAAAATTATAGAAGTTGATACTGGCACAGAAAATACACTTTTTATACTAGATTTTGACGGAAAAGAGTTACTCATACCTGCTACCGATGATTTTATTTCGTCTATTGATGAAAAAAACCAAATTATTCATATGATTTTGCCCAAAGGTTTAGTAAATTTGGACTTGGCAGAAGAAGAATAGTTTTTTACATCTGCCTGTTTTAGAGAAAAATAAAAAATAATTAGAGCTATTTAAAAATAGTTTAACCACAACTGCAACTTTTTAAAAAAAATACATCTAACAAATAGTAAAGGGATGAGCAAAAATAACTTTGATTGGAATAAAATATACAAACAACAAGCTGGTCAATTATTAGGTATTTGCAGAAGATATGTACACGACAGTCAACTTGCTGAAGACTTGCTTCACGATGGATTTATTAAAGCCATAGAAAACGCCCACACTTTTAATGGACACGGCTCATTAGAAGGTTGGCTTAAAAAGGTAGTGCTAAATAATGTACTGGAATATATTCGAAACAGTAAAAAAAATAGCTTTACCGATGTTGATGAAGTATTTATTACCGATGAAATAACTCCTGAAACTACTGATAGTTCGGCACAAGCATTGATTACTAACGCCCATTTTTCACAACAAGATTTATTGGAAGTTATTGATTTAATTCCACTACATCACAAAACAGTTTTTAATTTATATGTCATTGAGGGTTATTCTCACAAACAAATAAGCGAAGTGCTGGATATTGAAGAAAACACCTCAAAATCACATTTATCTAGAGCTCGAAAAAAAATTCAGGCGCTATTGGTTGAAAAAACACTGGAAATGAAAAAAGAAAAAGATAAACGTAAGAAAATATTACTTGGTTTGCCTCTGTTTACAGCAGGAGCAAAAGCCAACTATATTGATCGTTTGTATAAAAAATCTTTTTCCGATTTCAAACTGGCTGTTCCTAATCAATCTAGCACATTAAAAAAATTGATTGCTAACAATAAAACAACTACTCCTCTGCCTAAAGTTGGCTTTTTTCAATCTTCTTCAGTTATTTATTGGGGTATTGGTATTGTAAGTGCCAGTTTAATAGGGATTATTGCCTACCAACAATACTCCTCTAAAAAAGAACCTATTCACATTCAACCAACAATTGAAACACCAATACAAAATGCAACGCCAATTTTACAGGAAGACAGTTTGCCGCAATCTGATTATAAAAAAGTTAGCAAACCAATAACACAGGAAGTAACACAAAAGGAAAAACAAACTCTTTCAGCATCTACAATAACTAAGAATACTAGTAAACAAGAACCCGTAGAAAACAACTCAACAAGTATTCAAACAACAGATAAGCCTATACAAACCAATGAGCCTATAACCATTGACAGTAGTAAAAAAACTGAACCTGTGGTAATACGTAAACAAGTAGTTGTTAGAAAACAAGTTGTAATTGACGAAAATGAAAACTAAAAAAAATTGTTAAGGCTTTTATATAAGTAGATACAAAGCTTTTTTTATTAACAAGTACTTAAAGTCTCAATGTTTTATCTATTTTTGCACTTTGTAAAAAATAAATATGATAAAACAGTTATTTATACTTTCAATTGGACTATTAGGATGCTTTGTTACTAGTTTTTCGCGCAACAACAACCTACAAGATACACTTTTTATAACTGACACTCTTGTAGTGTATGATACATTAACTATACCCAAAAGAACTGCTGTTGAGAAAATAAACGACAAAAAAAAGTCTGATTTTCAATTTTTTAAAGAAATAGCAATCATAACTTCCGATTACGAAAACATTGGCGTTTTATCAACTATCAACTACAAATCTTATTTTTTAACACTTACAGTTGGAACCAACTTTAATTTAGCTCAACCTTTGATTGGCGGAATAGGATTCGGTTCAAACATTAAATTATTTTCTCAATTCTCACTATTTCCTGAAATAACAAGTATGTGGTATTTTCCTTTTGGTAGAGATTATCCGCCACAAAACAACAACCATCTAAAACTTGGATTTGTATATTCTATTAACAAAAGCTTCTCAATAAATATTGCTCCAAGCATTTATTGTGGCTGGCGAAATAATGTTGCCGGCAACAAAGAATACAATGAAATAATACACATTATTAGTCCTATAAAACCTTTCTATGCCGAAGAAACTTCCTACAACTCAACCTTTGATATAGGAATTGGATGTAGTTTACAAATCATTTATAAATTTGGAAAACCCAATTAGAAGGTAATTGTTCAAAAAAAAACAACTTTACTCATAAACAATTTAACCCATTTTATGTTTTATAGTTAAATCATGCAAATCCTTTTCACTTTATGAGTATCTTTTTTTTAAAGAATAAAAAAAAACGCTTTTACCTCCTAGTTTTTACCCTCCCATTTTTATTGAATTCGTGCTATTCATTTTTTGACGACAACGATATTGTTTTACTCAAAACTCCCAACATACAAACAACTAACAGTTTAAATATCAGTATTTTTACAGCAACCATCCATGCAGAATTAGTTGACGATGGAGATAGTCCAGTTGAAGAAAGAGGTATTTGTTGGAATACACAAAAAGAGCCCACTATTTCAGATTCAAAACTAGTTGATTTAAACAATTCATCGTTTTATGCGGTAAAACTTGAAAATTTACAGCCGCTTACAACCTATTATGTAAGAGCTTATGCTATTAACAAAAAAGGAATTGGATATAGCAATACTATATCTTTTACTACTTTGGGCGAATTTTCTTCAATAGCTACATCTGCTGCAGATAGCATTGACATTACAACTGCAATTTTAGGAGGAACGGTTGCTTCCATCTCAGATTTTTTTATAACAGATAAGGGGGTGTGTTGGAGTACAAATCCAAATCCAACCATTAATGATTTTAAATCTTCATCCGGAGAAGGTTCCGGTTCTTTTAAAGCTATTTTAACCGGATTAACAAGTGGTACAAAATATTACGTAAGAGCGTATGCCACAAACGCAAGTAAAGTTATTTATGGAAATGAAGTATCTTTTAAAACGCTATCTGTTTTAAGCCTTCAACCTTCGACAGAAGGAAAAGATGCATATATAAACAGTAGGGTTCCCGACGCTACGAGTGGAAGTGGTCCTGATATAGATATAATGGCCTGGACATACTCAGGAATTAAATTCATAACTCGATCGCTATTAGATTTTGATCTCTCAACAATACCAGAAGGTAGCATGATAAAAAGTGCCACCCTTTCTTTATACAACAATCCTACATCTCAAAATAATAGCGGTAAACATTCGGATGCCAACACTTATCCAACAACCGGAGGAGATAATGCTGTATTAGTAAAACGAATTACTCAATATTGGGATGAAAACACTGTGACATGGAATACCCAACCGGCAACAACTGACGAAAGTCAAGCAATAATTCCACCAAGCACAGATGTACATCAAGACTACCCAAGTATCGACATAACTTCCGTAATTCAGAGCATTATAAACAATAAAACAAGCAGTTACGGTATGATGCTAATACTTCAAACAGAAGACTATTACAGAGGTTTGATTTTTGCTTCGAGCGACTACCCTGATAGTACTAAACACCCAAAATTGGTTGTTGTTTACTATTAAAAAACAACAATTAGCTTTCTTTAACATTCATCAACTGCAACCTTTTTAAAAAATTGTGTCTTATATATGAAGTTTACGTTTGGTTGGTAACAAAGTAGTACTTTCTTTTTGAAGCCGATAGTTTTTGCTATCGGCTTCATTATTTTATAATTTAATTTTCAAAAATTGCATAAGTAATTTTTAATCATCAAATCAAACAAATAGTTTGTTTGTAACATTTTTTTTAAATTCCTTTGCAATAAATTTTGATCCACTTTTAACAAACAACCTAATTGTATCCTGTAAAACCAAAATTGCACTTAAATTATGGTAACTAAAAAAAATCGTTATACCTACATTCTATTATTTATTTGTATACAATTCTTCACACATTCTTGTTATTGCTTAGATGATAACGATGAAGTATTTATGAGAAAAGTTAGTTTAAATACCAACGACACAGTCTATCATACATTGGTTTTACAACCGGGAGCTGAAGGTAAAGATGCAAATATTTCAACAGGAAGCTGGGCCGACATAAATAGAGCTAACGATGTTGAATTCGATATTTTAACATGGACAAGAAATTCTATGGTTGGTTATTACAGAAGTGTGATTGATTTTGATTTTTCATCAATAGCTAATGGTACTATCATAAAAAAAGCTTTTCTTTCGTTATTCCACAATCCAACTGGAACAATGAGCGATGGACTACATTCTTCAGCCTCTTTACATACTTCAGGAAAAGATAATGGAGCTTATTTAAGAAGAATAATTTCCTCTTGGGAAGAAAATACAATAACATGGGCTACTCAACCTACAACTACAACTATTCATGAAGTTTTATTACCTGCAAGTACTAGTGGAACCCAAGACTATCTTGATATTGATGTAACAGCTCTTGTTCAAGATATTATTGATAATAAAAGCACTAGTTTTGGTTTTATGATTATGTTACAAAAAGAAGAAGTTTATAGATCGTTGATTTTTGCCTCAAGCGACCATCCGGATGCAACAAAACACCCAAAATTGGTCGTCGAGTACTATGAAATAAAATAACTGCTCAATTAACTTATTTTAATAATTTAAACTGCAACCATCCCAAATAATTGCATCTTATATATGAAGTTTACGTTTGGTTGGTAACAAAGTAGTACTTTTTTTTTGAAGCCGATAGTTTTTTACTATCGGCTTTTTTTATCCACAAAGCACATATAAATCGGCTCGGGGATTAATAAGCATGATAGGTACCGATGCTTGATTAATGCTTTCTAATTCTTTAGGTCCAAACAAAAAATCATCTAATCCATATTCTCGAGAGGCAGAAATCATAACCATCCCTGCTCCTAATTTTTCACTACGAAGAACAGCTTCTAATTCGACTTTAAAACTATCTTTCTCGGCTTCAATAAATTGATATTTCAACTTAAATTTATCCAACAGTGTACAAATGGCATTGGTATGCTGTTTGGCTTTACTACCATAATCTTTGGCCGTCATCATAAGTAATTCAGAACCAAAAAAACGTCCCAAGCTACTACTAAAAGGCCCTTTTTCTCTGTCTTCAATTAAAAAAGTAACGGGCACCAATACCTTATCCAACTTTACAGGAGCAAAATATGGTTTTACAAAAATATAGGGTACGCGTAATTCACGGGATATTTTCAGAAAAGTTAGCACCTTGTTATAACCTATATTCTCCGACAATTGAAAAATAACCATTGAAGCCTCTGCCTTTTCCATAAAGGCATGAAAATCTTCTTTCTTATCCAACACATGACTTTCCAGGCCTTCTTTACAGTGTTCACTTAATTGCTTCATCCAAGTTTGATGCACGCCTTCTATATCGGCTTTAGTCGCTTTTATTTTTTTATCTAAATAGGAAACAAAACAAATAGGTTTTTCGTATCCTTTGGATAGATGAAGGGCTAAATCTACAGCCTTTTCTGGGTAGGCTTCATGGGTAGTTACAATGAATATATACTCTTTAAAAGTGCTCATTAATTTCTATTCTTTATAATAAACTCTCTTCACTCTTCGCGAAATACCTGTTAACACCTCATAAGGAATAGTTTGTAGAGAATTAGCTATTTTGTTAATGGAATTCCCTTGACCAAAAAGCACCACAGTATCGCCTTCTTTTGCAGAAATACCTGTAAGGTCTATCATACAAATATCCATACAAACATTGCCAACAACCGGAGCCAACTTTCCATTTACCAATACCTTTCCTACTCCATTACCCAACTTACGGTCGTAGCCATCGGCATAACCGATTGGGATAACTCCAATTATACTATCGCGGGTAAGTTTACCTTTGCGGTTATAACCTACAGTTTCACTGGCAGAAACAGTTTTAATTTGTAGGATGGTAGTTTTAAGGGTACATACTTCTTGCAAAAGTTTAGAATCTATAGCACTAAAACCATAATGACCTATACCCAAACGCACCATATCAAATTGATAGTGTGAGAAGCGTTCTACACCTGCCGAATTCAAAGCATGGCGCATAATCTTATATGGAAATGCCTTTTCAAACTTCTCAGCGCAGGCTTGATAACGTTTTATTTGTTCTTCCGTAAACGCATCCAAGTCACTTTCGTCGGTACCTGCCAGATGGGTAAATACGGAGCGTACCATCAGTTGTTTTTGGTCGTTGAGTTTCTCAATTAAATGATCTACCTCTACAGGCAAAAATCCTAAACGATTCATACCTGTATCTATTTTGATATGCACCGGATAATTGCTTTCTCCTTGTTTCTCGGCTTCTTTCAAGAAAGCTTCCAGCAAGCGGTTGCTATAAATTTCCGGTTCTAATCTGTATTCGAATATTTTGCCAAAAGCACCAATTTCAGGATTCATCACCACAATAGGAATATGGATACCTTCATTACGCAAGTCAGCACCTTCATCAGCAACAGCAACAGCCAAATAATCACAATTATGATGTTGTAAAGTACGCGCCACTTCTATATCACCGCTACCATACCCATAGGCTTTTACCATACTCATAATTTTGGTTTCGGGGTTCAGGTATGAACGGAAATAATTGACATTATGAATCAACGCACTTAAATCCACTTCCAAGGTGGTTTGGTGCATAATGGCTTCCAACTTTTCGGAAATGGTTTCGAACTTAAATTGACGCGAACCTTTCAATAAAACGACTTCATTCATCAGTTCACCTAACAAAGGTGATTGTAAAAAAGCCTCTGTGTTTTGAAAGAAATATTGTTCCGATAAGGCAAATAATTCTTGGTTGGCAGAAATTTCACTACCAATGGCTATCAATTTATCTATCGTTTTATGTTGAATTAATTCCGACACACTTTTATAAAGTTCTGCCGGTTTTTGTCCACTTTGCAGAATATCCGACAAAATTAGCGTACGCTTCATACCTTTGGTACGAGCTTGACTTTGGTGAAAATCGAGTGCAATGGCCAAAGAGCTTAAGTCAGAATTATAATAATCATTGATGATGATGCAATTACGCAACCCTTCTTTTACTTGGAGGCGCATAGCAAGGGCTTCGAGTTGTTGCATGCGTTCGGCTATTACACGTATATCCTTACCCAAATATAAAAGCAAGGCTAAACAATGCAAGCTATTTTCAATGGAAGCCTCATCGCTAAAAGGAATAGTGATTTCATCATTTTTTCCTTTATACGTATAAGAAATTGCTGTGCTGCCATGTTGTTTTTTCACTTCTTGTAAAATAACATCAGCCTCCTGACTTTTTCCCCAAGTAAAGGGTTTAGCTTTAATACCCGATTGCGAAAAAGCAATATCTACCAGTTTATCGTCTTTTCTATAAATAAGCACTTCAGAGTTCTTAAAAAGCTTCAATTTCTCGTTGCATTTTTCTTTCAGCGAAGAGAAGTTTTCTTGATGTGCTTCCCCCAAATGAGTAAAAATACCAATAGTTGGTGCAATAACAGGGGTCAATTTATCCATCTCTCCCGGAAACGAAATACCCGCTTCGAAAATACCCAATTGTGTTTGTGCATTCATTTCCCAAACAGAAAGAGGTACTCCTATTTGCGAATTATACGAACGAGGCGAACGCGTAATAACAGCATCTTTTTGCAACAATTGATACAACCACTCTTTTACAATGGTTTTACCATTGCTACCGGTAATAGCAACCACGGGAACTTTAAATTGTGTGCGATGAAAAGCCACTAAGGTTTGCATCGCTTTAAGCGTATCATCCACCAATAGAAAATTGGCATCTTTTGAATTCGCAGGTTTTTCACTTACTAAGAAGTTACGCACATTAGCTTCATAGAGGTCGGCTATATATTTATGACCATTGTTGCGAGGAGTTTTGATTGCCACAAACAAGCTTTCTTCAGGAAAAGAAACTGCACGACTATCAGTTAACAAATAACTTACAGAAGTGTCGGGATTACCAATCAATTTGGCATTAATAATTTGAGCTATTTGTTGGAGAGTATATTTCATTTGAATATGAATTGAAAATCGCTGTAAAGTAAATTATTTATCTTCCACATTAAACATTTCCTCAAACTTCAATCCGGTAATTTTTGTTAGCGAACTAAACAAATACCAAAGAATAAAAGCCATCACTATCATAGATGGAACTACAATTACAGGCCAACTTAATCCTAGCATTTTGCTGTATTCATCATTAAAAGCAGGGGTGCCTGATGGACTATGCATTATGATTCTTGCCAATACAAAATTTAACACCGACGATAAGAAAAATGAAAAAGACAATAAATACGATGAATTGACCAATATTTTATCAAAACGCTCTTTGGCATTTTTTTCAATTAAAATAGCGTCGATTTTTTCTACATCCATAATTTCCGGACTGTACAACAACTTTTTTACCAACGGGAAAGGAGTCTTGATGGTTACCAAAATAGCTACCCCAATAATAAAAGGAATAGAAGCTTCTTTAAAAGCAATCCATTCGGTAGGCAATTCAAATACCCCAATAATACCGGTTAGAAAAATACCCGCAAAACCTAAAATAGAGATAAAATTTGCTTTCTTCTTTTTAAACCAATCGGAAACACCATAAATCAGAGGAAACGCCAAAGCCACACACAGCGTGACAACAGGCCCTACTTCTATAAACTTACCTAATTTATTAAGTACAAGAATGGGTATAATGATGTTAAAAGCTAAGCTCCAAAAAGGATTTTCTTTTTTTGTTTTTTGTGTTGTCATTATCTAATTATTTTTCGTTTATCTCTTTTAATTTTTTCTTTTCGTCTTCAAA
Source organism: Paludibacteraceae bacterium (assembly GCA_016938015.1). Lineage (GTDB taxonomy): Bacteria > Bacteroidota > Bacteroidia > Bacteroidales > Paludibacteraceae > JAFGVL01. The sequence continues at coordinate 25,619 of JAFGVL010000043.1, read as the reverse complement.
ATTTATATCCGGATAGACTAATTCCAGCTGTTTTATTTTATTCAAGGTTTGTTGGCAAAATTGTTTGTACTCCTCACCTGCTTTGTTAAACGGACGATGCGCCAACGCTCGTTTTAGCTTCTCTATTTCGCTAGCCGTACGTTGAGTTTCGGTTGAAAAATAGCAAGCCCCAAATTTTTCCCAAATATAATCAATTGCTACAGCGTTTGGGTGAAACATATCTTCGGCATAAAAGCGATAATCGCGTAAATCATCCAACACCAATTCGTAGGCAGGGAAATAGCTGATACTGCCAAATTGCTGTTTCAACTCCTCTATAGCTAATAAAAGAACCGACTTGCTTACGTTATTTTCATGAGCTCCATCCTTCCAATGACGAATGGGACTAACGGTAAAGATGATTTGTTGATTTGTTGATTTGTTGATTTGTTGAATCAGTTTGGTGTATACACTAACTATTTCTTCAACTGTTAAGCGTCTACGAATAAATTTACTATCAGGAATCTTGTGACAGTTGGAAACAATTTGCCCTGTTTCTTTTAATTCATACACCCAAGCGGTGCCAAAAGTGATAAATAAAAAATCTGCTTCTTGTAAGTTCTTTGCCGATTGTTTCAATCGTTCGTTTATACTTTTTAAACAGGCAGTAGGGGTTGAAGCCGAAAAACAGCTATGGTGACTAAAACTGTGGTATTGGTCATTGCTGTGAAACAACTCTTTCTCGGTGAAAAGTTGTTTATCTATCAACTTATCCAATGAGTTTGCTATCGAAATTGGATTGTACAAAATGCCGAAAGGATTCACATCAACCTTAAATTTTGCATTTTGCAACCGTTCGCCTATGCTTTCGGTAAAACACGAACCTATCATCGTTAGTTGATGTGCGTATTGCAAAGCATATGCAGAGGGCGTTACGGGTATAATTGTTCTAAAATCCATAGATACAAAAAAGAGAACTTGAAATAAACGTAGATATTGAGTAACTTTGCACACAAAAATACAAATAAGAGTTGAGTTTGTAACGAGAAAACGATAGTAAAGTTTTAAGCTTCACGTTTTGCAATGATCTTTTGAATAAATTTAGTATGAATACAACTGCAAAAAGCCCATTAAAATTTACCAAAATGCATGGTGCCGGTAACGATTACATTTATATAAACGGCTTTACCGAACAAGTGGATAACCCTGCCAAATTAGCCATCCAATTGAGCAACCGAAACTTCGGCGTAGGCTCTGATGGATTAGTTTTAATTTTACCTTCGGATAAAGGTGATTTTAGAATGCGTATGTTTAATTCGGACGGCACAGAGTCTGAAATGTGTGGCAACGCTTCTCGTTGTGTAGGAAAATACGTGTTTGATAAAGGATTAACCACAAAAACTGAAATTAAGCTCGAAACAGGTGCCGGCATTAAACTATTAAAATTGCAGGTAGTAAATGGAAAAGTGGATAAGGTAACGGTAGATATGGGCGAACCTATTTTACAACCTGCTTTGATTCCGGTTGCATTACCGGGAGATAAAGCAGTGAGTGTTCCGCTTACTATTAACAATACAAGCTATGATATTACCTGTGTTTCCATGGGGAATCCTCATGCGGTAATTTTTACCAAAGGGATTGACAAGCTTAACTTACCCGAACTGGGACCTAAGTTTGAAAACAACCCTATTTTTCCTAAACGCACCAATACCGAGTTTATTGAAATAATAGACCGTAAGACCCTAAAGATGAGGGTATGGGAACGAGGTACAGGAGAAACCTTAGCTTGTGGCACCGGAGCTTCTGCTTCGTTGGTTGCCGCTGTATTAAACAGATATAGCGACCGCAAAGCCACCCTACAATTATTGGGCGGGAATTTAGAAATTGAATGGGATGAGAAAACCAATCATGTGTTTATGACAGGAGGAGCCACTACGGTTTTTGAAGGAGAACTCGCAAAATAAAAATTAAAATAATTAAACAAATTAAGGAGATTAAAATAATAGAAAATCAAAGGAACATCCATTTATTACTTTCATTTTTTAATTACTTTAATTCTTTTCATTAAAATTCATTTTTTATGGTATTAGCAAACGAAAACTACCTCAAATTACCCGGTAGTTACTTATTTTCAGAGATAGCTCGTAAAGTAGCCGAATACAGCAAAGCAAATCCTAACGCCAAAATTATCCGCATGGGTATTGGCGATGTAACCCGTCCACTACCCGAAGCTTCTATCAAAGCTTTACATTCGGCTGTTGATGAAATGGCACAAGCAAACACTTTTAGAGGATACGGACCGGAACAAGGCTATCAATTTTTAGTAGATAAAATTATTGAAAACGACCTTATTCCAAGAGGATTAGATATACAAAACGATGAAGTATTTGTAAGCGATGGTTCTAAAAGCGACACCGGAAATATTGGCGATATATTGAGTGTAAAAAATAAAATAGCCGTAACCGATCCTGTATATCCTGTATATGTTGATACGAATGCAATGGCAGGTCGTGCAGGCGAATATCAACAAAACGGAAAATGGACCAACATTGTGTATATACCTTGTACAAGCGAAAATAAGTTTGTTCCTGAATTGCCAACCGAAAAACCGGATGTTATTTACTTATGTTATCCAAATAACCCAACAGGAACGACTCTAAAAAAAGACCAACTAAAAGTATGGGTAGATTATGCTATTGCCAACAAATGTTTAATTTTGTTTGATGCCGCCTACGAAGCTTACATTACCGAAAACGATGTTCCTCATAGCATTTACGAAATTGAAGGAGCAAAAAAAGTAGCCATTGAGTTTCGTAGTTTTTCAAAAACAGCCGGCTTTACAGGAACCCGTTGTGCCTATACCATTATCCCTAAAGATTTGGAAGCTTATACCGAAAAAGGTGAAATAGTATCCTTAAATAAACTGTGGAACAGACGCCACACCACTAAATTTAACGGAGTGCCTTATGTAATACAACGTGCAGCCGAAGCTATTTATAGTGAAGAAGGCAAAAAACAAGTACGTGAAACTATTAATTATTACATGTCTAACGCCAAAATTATCAGAGAAAGTCTGCTTGAGATGGGATTTGAAATTTATGGTGGCGTAAATGCTCCTTATATCTGGTTGAAAACACCCAACAACATGAGTTCTTGGGAATTTTTCGATTTACTTTTAACCAAGGTAAATGTTGTAGGAACTCCCGGCGTAGGCTTTGGACCATGTGGAGAAGGGTATTTCCGACTCACTGCTTTTGGTAAAAAAGAAGACACACTCGAAGCCATGAGCAGATTAAAAAGCTTGTTCAAAAAATAAATTATTAACGGGTAGTTTTTTTAATATAAATTAAAAATCACCCATATATTTGTATCAGTTATTCAACCAATACCTAAAAACATTCTTTATGTCAACATTAAGATTTAAAGCCGTAGAAGAAGCTTTTAAGAAAAAAGCATTAGTTGTTTGTGCACCTTCTAAATATACCACCGATTATTATGGTAAATATGTTTTCACACAATCAACTATGGCCAAATATCTTTCTAAAGAAGTAATGAAGGTATTAAAAAGCAACATCGAAAATGGAGCTACACTTAGCTTGAATATTGCCGATGAAGTTGCTAAAGGCATGAAAATGTGGGCTATGGAATTAGGTGCAACCCATTACACCCACTGGTTTCAACCATTAACTGACGGCACAGCCGAAAAGCACGATTCGTTTGTTGATTATGAAAACGGTCCGGGAGAACGAATTATTGAAAATTTTTCCGGCAAATTATTGGCACAACAAGAACCCGATGCATCATCATTTCCAAACGGAGGTATCAGAAGTACGTTTGAAGCTCGAGGTTACACTGCTTGGGATCCATCTTCTCCGGCTTTTGTTGTGGATGATACTTTGTGTATTCCTACTATTTTTATTGCTTTTACAGGAGAATCGTTGGATTACAAAGCACCTTTACTTAAAGCTTTAAATGCAATTGATAAAGCAGCAACAGCTGTTTGTCAGTTGTTTGATCCAAAAGTAAAAAAAGTTATCTCCTACTTAGGATGGGAACAAGAATATTTTTTAATCGATGAGGGCTTGTACGCTACCCGTCCGGATTTACTGTTAACCGGACGTACTTTAATGGGACACGAATCGGCAAAAAACCAACAGTTGGAAGACCATTATTTTGGTGCTGTACCCACTCGTGTAGCGGCATATATGAAAGATATTGAATATGAAGGCTATAAATACGGTATTCCATTAAAAACTCGCCATAACGAAGTTGCGCCAAATCAATTTGAGTTGGCTCCTATTTACGGAGAATGCAATTTATCGGTAGATCAAAATCTACTTATGATGAGTATCATGAAAAAGGTTGCTCGAAGACATGGTTTTAGATTGTTGTTACACGAAAAACCTTTTGCCGGGGTAAATGGCTCGGGTAAACATAATAATTGGTCGTTGGGCACCGATACCGGCGTGGGACTATTAACTCCGGGAAAAACTCCGGAAGAAAACCTTCAGTTTGTTACTTTTTTGGTAAACACCTTAATGGCTGTTTATAAAAACAACGCCTTACTTAAAGCCTCAATAATGACAGCTCAAAACGCACATCGTTTAGGTGCAAACGAGGCACCACCGGCTATAGTGTCAGCTTTTTTGGGCACTCAACTTACCAATATTCTCGACAAATTAGAAAACAGCAACAGCGAAGAAGCAATAATTGTAAGTGATAAAAAGAAGCTTAGTTTAGGCATTGCCCATCTACCTGAGGTATTTTTAGATAACACCGACCGTAACCGTACCTCTCCTTTTGCTTTTACCGGCAATCGTTTTGAGTTTCGCGGCGTAGGCTCTTCAGCCAATTGCTCGGCGGCTATGGCTGCTTTAAACACCGTAGTTGCTGCTCAATTAAACGAATTTAAAGCGGAAGTGGATGCAAAAACAGCTTCGGGATGTACAAAAGAAAAAGCTATTTTCGACGTTCTAAAATCATACATAAAAATATCTAAGCCTATCCGTTTCGATGGCAACGGATATAGTGAAGAATGGAAAATTGAAGCTGCAAAAAGAGGCTTAGACTGTGAAACAAGCGTACCTAATATTATCGAAGCATATACTTCCAAACAAAGCACCGAACTATTTAAAAAAACCGGCGTAATGAGCGAAATTGAACTACACGCTCGTAACGAAGTAAAATGGGAAACTTACACTAAAAAAATTCAAATAGAAGCTCGTATTTTAGGCGATTTAGCAATTAACCACATCATTCCGGTAGCTAATCGTTATCAAGGATTATTGCTTGATAATGTTACTAAAATAAACCAAGTTTTCCCTACCGAAAAAGCAAAAAAACTCACAGCAGATGACATGGAAATGATTGAAAAAATTGCCGAATACATTTCTATTATCAAAACAAAAACTAACGCCATGGTAGAAGCTCGCAAAAAAGCCAACGCCATTGAACAGGAAAAGGATAAAGCCTGTGCGTATCATGATAAAGTACTTCCTTATTTCGACGATATTCGTAATGCGGTAGATAATTTAGAACTGATTATCGACGATGAAATGTGGCCCTTACCTAAATACAGAGAATTGTTGTTTATCAGATAAAAAAGGTTCCATTTTACTTTAAATAGAATTGTAAAAGAAACGATGAATTACAATGATTTAGAAAAATACGTTCATACCATTTATAAAATTGTAGGAAACAAAACAATTATTAACGAAACTATTTCTAACAAAGTAGTTAGTAACTACTATTCAAAGTCGGCTTTCTTATACAAAACCTTTCATTCTAAAGAAGGAGCCATGCATTTTCCCGTTAAACTGTCGGAAGAAACTTCTCACAAACAGAAACTACTTTATCAAGCAGAAACTATTCTCGAAGTTATTCGCAAAAACAACTATTCCGAGGTTTTAGAACTTGGCTGTGGCATGGGTTTTAACTGCAATTACATGGCGTCAAAAAGCCCCAATTGCAAATTTGTGGGCATCGACCTAACACCCAGCAATATTCAATTTGCTCAACAAAAATCAAAAGGCCTAAACAATGTTTCGTTTTATCAAATGAACTTTGATAAGATGCATATTCCGGATAAAAAGTTCGATTTGATTGTTGCCATAGAAACACTTTGCCACTCTAAAAATGTAGTGAAATTATTGAATAATTTGCCGAATTATTTAACCGACAACGGAAAAATAATTCTTTTTGACGGATATATAAAACAAGGCATTGTACTTGAAAATAAATATGAAAAAGAAGCTTATCAATTACTCTCGTGGGGATTTGCCTTAGCTACTTTTCAAAAACTGGGAGTAGTAACTAATCCCCAAAATTTTGACCAACTAAAGATAGATACTCTCACAGAATTTAGCGAAAATGTATTGCCTAACGCCATTGCTTTTCAGAAAGGTGCATTAAAAGCCATTCGTTTTGCAACATTACTTAAATTACTACTCAAAACTAAACTTATTTCTCTGGCATATATCAAGCAAATAAGTGCCGGACTATTTGGAGCTTACTTTTTAAAAACAGGCTATTTAGGATACTACCAACTAGAGTTATCTGTAAAACCATGAAAATAAACGAACTACAACACAAACTGTTGGACGCATACACCCTCCCAAAGCTCAACAACATTTCTCTCACCTTAATTAATTTGTATAAGAACCAACAGTTTAGCATATTACAAAAAATTGCGGAACTATTAAGCGACTGTTTGGAAATAAACATAAGCAATGATGGGAAAGGATTTTCTAAGCTGATTATGTTGTATCATCCTGACAAAGCTCCTTTTCACATCAACCAAATAAATAAACTGGCATCAGAAAATAAGTACGATGAGCTACTTACTTACACCCATATTTTAAAATTGGAGCGCATTGACGAAATTGCGAATTCGCTTAACTCCTACGAAGACATTGATTACTCTCCGGTTTACGACTGGGATATAACTACCGAAGGCTTTAGCATCAAAAACGAGAATGACACCTTGCTAAAAGAAAAAAAGAAACAAGTGTACTACGACTTTTATGATGCTATAAAAATACGAAACTACGGACATACGGATATTGAGTTTCCTTCTTATTACTTGGAAGATATGGACGAATTCGAAATGGCTTCGGCAAGAATCAACGACCTGGATGGGGTGCAATTTTGCATACATGCCCAAACAATGGATTTGTCGGACAATAAACTAACCGACCTTTCTGCCCTAGCAGGATTGAGATATTTGGAAGAATTAAACCTTTCTGAAAATGAAATTGCGGACATCGACAGCTTAAGCAATTTAATCAACCTAAAAAAACTGTATCTTTCAACTAATTTATTGGAAGATATTTCACCTCTATTTGAGCTTAATAAACTTGAATTAGTAGATGTAACCAACAACAACATTCGTAAAGAACAGATTGATAAATTAATTGAAATAGGCGTCACTGTTGAATTTTAATATACTAAACTGCTATTTGTTCATTATAATATTTCCGAATATATTTGATGTTTAGTACTACAAAAAAAACAGCGTATGTCTATATTTTCGCCTATTGCTACAGCCTTATTGGGGTACCAAGTTGGCGACGAAATAGAATGGGCTGTTCCGGGAGGTATGATGCGTGTAAAAATTAGCGAAACTGTTTATCAACCGGAAGCTGCCGGAGATTTTGAAAGTTAAAACTTTACATATAAATTCCATCTTACTTAAAGACACACTCCACAACCCACATAATTTGTAGAGATACTTCAATTTGTATCTCTACAAATTATGTGACGAAACCTTGCTAACTATAACTAAATTGTAGAATTAAACCTGATTCTTCGTTCTTCATTCTTCATTTTTTTCTACCTTTGTAGCTCTTTTTACTTTTTAACTTATTACCCGCATGAATATTTCTTATAACTGGCTCAAACAATACATCAATTGCAATTTACCGGCCGATGAAGTTGCCAAAAATCTCACATCCATTGGTCTCGAAGTAGGTAGCGTAGAACAAATTCAAACCATTAAAGGCGGTTTGGAAGGATTAGTAATTGGCGAAGTGCTTACATGCATTGCCCATCCGAATTCCGACCACTTACACCTAACAACTATTAATATTGGTCAACCTGAAACTTTAAAAGTAGTGTGTGGCGCTCCCAATGTAGCTAAAGGACAAAAAGTAGTGGTGGCTACCATTGGCACAAAGCTGTATAGTGGCGAAGAATCGTTTACCATCAAAAAATCCAAAATACGTGGCGAAGAATCGGAAGGAATGCTTTGTAGCGAAGTAGAACTGGGTATTGGTACCGACCACAGCGGTATAATTGTATTGCCTGCTGATGTAAAACCGGGTACACTTGCCAAAGATTATTTCCAAGTAGAAAGCGATACAGTAATTGAAGTTGATATTACTCCCAACCGTATTGATGCAGCTTCGCACTATGGTGTAGCCCGCGATTTGGCGGCTTACTATGCCTTATATCAACCGGAAATCAAACTTCAAAAATATCCTGTTGATGCGTTTAAAATTCAAGATAACAGTTTACCAATAAAAGTTACGGTTGAAAACACAGATGCTTGTCCCCGATATTCAGCACTTACAATCAACAATATCACTATAAAAGAATCTCCTACTTGGATGCTCAATTATTTTAGAGCCGTAGGAATTCGTCCAATCAACAATGTAGTTGATGCTACCAATTTTGTTTTACATGCCATGGGGCAACCTATCCATGCCTTTGATGCCGCCAAAATACAAGGAAAACATGTGATTGTAAAAAATTTGCCCGAAGGCACTCCTTTTGTCACATTAGATGGCACTGAGCGTAAGTTAAGTAATTCCGATTTAATGATTTGCGATGAAAAAGGAGGTATGTGTATTGGTGGTGTGTTCGGTGGTTTAGAATCGGGTGTTTCCGAAAGTACCACCGGCATTTTCTTAGAAAGCGCTTATTTTAATCCCGTTAGTATTCGTAAAACAGCTCGTCGCCATGGTTTGAATACCGATGCTTCTTTCCGTTACGAACGTGGTTGCGACCCAAACAATACCCTTTACATTTTAAAATTTGCCGCTTTATTAATACAAAATGTGGCGGGAGGAACCATCTCTAGCGAAATTACCGATATCTACCCTACTCCTATAGCTCCAAAACAAATGGCTTTGTCTTTCAATAAAATTTCTAGTTTAATTGGTAAAGAGATAGATAAAGCAACCATCAAAACTATTTTAAATGCGCTGGAAATGGAAATTGTGCGAGAAACCAGTCAAGATTTGGTACTTAGCATTCCTTCATATCGAGTAGATGTAGAACGTGATGTGGATGTGATTGAAGATATACTCCGTATTTATGGTTACAACAATGTACCGATAGAAAGCAGTGTAAAATCAAGCATCAGTTTTTCTTCAAAACCCGATAGCCATAAATTACAAAACATTATTGCAGAACAACTTACAGCATCCGGTTTTAACGAGATTTTGAATAATTCGCTAACCAAAGCCTCTTATTACGAAAACCTAAAAACATATAAAGCTGAAAATTGCGTTAAACTACTTAACCCACTGAGCAACGACCTAAACGTGATGCGTCAAACCCTGCTTTTTGGTGGTTTAGAAAGCATTGCATACAACAGCAACCGTAAAAACCAAGACTTGAAGTTGTACGAATTCGGTAATTGCTATTATTTCAATACTGAAAATAAAAAACAAGGAGAAACATTAGCCGCATATAGCGAAGATTTTTTCTTAGGCATGTGGATTACGGGAAATAAATTTGCTCAAACGTGGGTACGATCGGAAGAAAAAAGCAGCGTATTTGAGTTAAAAGGGTATGTAAATAATGTACTAGACCGCTTAGGTGTCAATTCAACTAATTTACATAAAGAAAATTTCAATGACGAATTGATAACCGAAGGGCAACTTGCCAAAAGCAATGAAGGAAAAATAGGATTGAAATTTGGACTGGTAAATAAAAAACTATTAAAACAATTCGACATCGACAACGAAGTTTTTTATGCAGAAATTAGCTGGAATAGTTTACTTAAACTAATTCAGAATCATCAAGTTAAGTATTCTGAAATGTCTAAATTCCCTGAAGTTAAACGTGATTTAGCCTTACTCCTAAATAAAGAAGTAGAATTTAATGCTATTGAAACACTTGCTTACGAAAGCGAACGAAAACTATTAAAATCGGTTACTTTATTTGATGTTTACGAAGGCAAAAATTTAGAAGCAGGCAAAAAATCGTATGCAGTGAGCTTTATTCTTCAAGACAAAGAAAAAACACTTACCGATAAGCAAATTGATGCTATTATGGGTAAAATTCAGAAAAATTTGGAAGAAAAATTGGGTGCAAAACTAAGGTAACTCAAATAATCCGGAATAGAATCAAGCTATAAATGTCTGCAGTTTACTGTAGGCATTTATTCTATCTCTTAGTGAGGGTGTCACTTAAAGTGACGCCCTCACTTATCTAATTAAGTCATCGTAGGTGTTAGCTGTTTACTCTGAATAAATTCAATCCCGATAGCTATCGGGATAAATAATCAACTAAACTAATCCTTCACACAACGAACAGAAAACCCGGACTCCTTGCCGTAGGAGTAGCTGTCCAGTCCTTTTTGGTTGTAGTACAAATTGACCGCACGGCTCTCGGTAGCACTCCACCAGTAGCCGAAGGAGCCAAGATAGTTGAATGAACTTCCGAATGTGGCTTCGTTACGAATGCCTCCCGGAAGAGCAGAAAAGCCGGTGCGGTTGTTTACGCTCATGTCATTACCTATTTCACCTGAGTAAACAGATATATGCCAGTCAGTTTTAGCTGCTAAAGCTTTACCAATTTTATTATCGGTAGTAGTACCATCGTAATTGTAGCCGTTGGCTATCAGGTAGGTTTGTAAAGTAGTCCACTCCGCATCGGTAGCTACATGCCAGCCTTCAGGAGCAAGTTTACCTGTGTTTACTGCATACCAGTTGTATAACAAGCCGTATTTTGTTACATTACTTGCATCGTTATCATAACTGCAATAGGCTCCAGTAGTAAGAGCTCCCCAAGCGGTAGCATCGGTAACATTAGGTATAGCTGTACCATCGTTGTATTTGGTAGTATTTAAATTTTTTGCCATCCACCATTGGTCGCCTATTTTTACTATGGCATAGCTGTTACCTTCTACATCAGTTAAGGTACCGGTTTTACCATCAGCATTTATTTTGGTATTTGAATTTACTTCGGTAGTCTCTGTTATTTCATCTTCATCTTCTTTACAAGAAGTAAATACTACAGCTGTACTACTTAGCATAAGCAGTAGCCAAAAGGTAATTTTTTTTAAATTTTTCATAAAAGTTTTTTATTAAATTGTTATTTAGTTTTATAAGAGCATCACTCCAAAGTAACGCCCTCGCTTGTATTATTCAAAAAATTTCAATCCGCCTGTGTTGGATAAATAAACTAATCCTTCACACAACGCACCGACAAGCCACCTCGCTGGCTGTCGGAACCACTTGCTATAGCGGCGAAGTTGTAGTCCAAGTCCCGATACCAAGCGATTTCCGTACTGTAATTCGTGTGGTAGGTAGCACTCCACCAGTAGCCGCGGTTACCAAGGTTGTTAAAATGTCCATTGTAGCCGCTACGGATTCCACCCGGAAGAGCGAAAAAACCGGTGCGGTTGTTAGTGCTTAAATCGTTACCAATGGCTCCTTTTGTAGTTGAAGTTGTCCAATCGGTTTTCGCGGCTAAAGCTTTGGCTATTTTATTGCCAGTAATGGTATCATTGTAATTATAGCCATTGGTTATTAGGTAATTCTCTAAAGTAGTCCACTCGGCATCGGTTGGTACATGCCAACCGGCAGGGGCTAATTTGCCGACGTTTACAGCATACCAATTGTATAAATGTCCGTATTTAATTCCATTAGCTGCATCGTTATTATAGTCACAATATACGCCGGAGGTAGATGCTATCCATTCGATGTTATCGGTTACGTTGGGTATAGCGATACCGTCGTTGTAATGGGTTACTTTTAGGTTTTCGGCCATCCATGTTTGGGTGCCTATGGTAACAGTTTGATACACATTACCATCAATATCGGTAACGGTGCGGGTTGTACCATCTTCTCCGACATCGGTGGTTTCTCCGGTAGTGTTTTTTGGTTCTTCCTCATCTTCTTTACATGAAGTAAATACTACAGATGTAGTGCCTATGCCTAAGGCAAGCAGCATCCAAAAGGTAATTTGTTTTAAATGTTTCATTGTTTTAATAAACTAAATAGTTAAATATTCCTTGCTAGAGACACTATTAATAGTGTCTGTACTTTTACTCCAAAGTGAAACCATTCGCTTAATTGCCATTTGAGAGAACTCGTGCACAAGCGGGAAGAGTTACACTTTCTAAATAAAGGCTCGCTCCATGTAGCAAGTGTTTCATTTCAAGGAGCGGATGTCTTATTTCTTGGGTGGAAGCTATTGCGCTTAGAAATGAATTCTTTTTGCAAAAGAAAAATTGAGGTAGTGAATGGAGATAACAAAACAAAGTAGTAAAAAGAAGGGATAATTCTTTGCTAATGTATTGAGTGTTATTTTTTACACGTGCATGGCTTTTAAGGTAAGTCTCTCTCTCTCTCTCTCTCTCTCTCTAATAAAAACACAGCATTCTCCAAACCGCAGGCGTTAAGAAAAGCAAAAGAAGAAAAAATAGTTGAATTACTTTGAAACATTCGTTATCAGAATTATTTATAAACTCTTGCAAATTTAAAAAACATTTTGAAATTTGATACTTTTTGTTTAAAAAATTACAGGAACAAATATAACTTATTTCAGAAATAGTATCTTTAGGCTAATTTTTTAACAAAAAAAACATGCCCCTAACAAACTGCGCATTTCACAACTACCACAGCCTTCGGGCATTTTTGTTGTATACAATGCGTGTCGGGCAGGGCAACCTATAATAATTCTTTGCAATACAAAAAAGCATGAAACAACTCATTTACATTAGCCTTACGGCATTCCTTCTCGGGTGTAATTGTACAAAAAAAGCAAGCAATACAACTTTAGATACTCGTTGTTTACAAAAACCCGATGCTGGTATGTGCCGCGCTGCAAAGCCACGTTACTACTACGACCAAACCGAAAAGAAATGCAAGCAATTTATTTGGGGAGGATGTCAAGGAGTAGTTCCTTTTATCACTTTAGAAGAATGCAGAAAAGTTTGTGGGTGTGATAGTATAGAACAAAGACAAAGGAATAAAGAATAAAGACAGTAGAGATGATGCGTTTATCATCTGAATAAAAAAACGCTTAACCTTTTCGGATTAAGCGTTTTTCTATTCTATTATTTTATAACTACTACTATTTCTTTTCTTGAAGAGTAATAGGTTTGTATTTAGGCACCAATGTTTTCATTACTACCCAACCAATTAAATAAGCTACCGCACAAATGCTGAAGATAACTAAATAACCGGCTTTTATTCCTTCGTAACCAACTAATGCTAGAGGCTGACGAATAAACTCTGCTCCGGCAGCAATCATCTCATCAGTCATAATTACTTCTTCGCCATTTACCAAGGTAGTTCCTCTAGAAAAATCGAATAACATACCCGATCCTTTATTGATTAAAAACGAACCAATACCACCGGCCAAACCACCAATACCTGTTACAGTAGCAATGGCTGTACGAGGGAACATATCACTTACCGTAGAGAAAATATTAGCCGACCATGATTGATGTGCCGCTCCGGCAATACCAATAATCAATACAGGGAACCAATATGAATAAGCACCTAGAGGTTGAGCAAACAATGCCAATAGAGGGAAGAATGCGAAAATCAACATCGCTTTCATTCTACCTGCATAAGGATTCATTTTTTGTTTATCTACAAAATAAGTAGGCAACCAACCACCAATAATTGATAATAAAGTAATTGCATATAACACAAACAACAACAATTGAGCTTGAGGATTATCTGACGACAAACCGTATACTGAACTTAAATAAGCAGGAGTCCAGAATAAATAGAACCACCACACACCATCAGTCATAAATTTACCAAAAATAAATGCCCATGATTGTTTGTATTTTAATATTTCTTTGAAACTCATGGTTCTGTTAACCAATGCTTTTCCGTCATTAGCTGCAATTTCGGCAGCATGATCTTGGTTAATATACTCTAATTCAGCTTTATTTACTTTTGGATGCACATCCGGTTTTTTATAAATAAACACCCACATACCCATCCAAATAAATCCTAAAGCACCAATTACAATAAATGCCATTTCCCAACCCCAATGGTGAGCAATAACAGGAACCGTAACAGGAGCAGCTAAAGCCCCAACAGTAGCACCGGCGTTAAATACGCTAGTTGCAAAAGCACGGTCTTTTTTCGGAAAGTATTCGGCTGTAGCTTTAATGGCTGCAGGGAAGTTACCGGCTTCACCAAGCGCCAATACAAAACGTGCAAAAATAAACAAGGTAACACTCACATTAACAACCATTGCCACATTGTCAACTCCACCAATAGCTTCTTTAGCACCTTCAAAACCAACAAACCACTCTCCGGCAACTATACCCGAAGTAGCAATTCCACAAAAAGCATGAAGCACAGCCCCAAGAGACCACACTCCAATTGCCCATAAAAAGCCTTTTTTAGTATCTAACCAGTCAACAACTTTTCCGGCAAACAACATACTAATAGCATAAAAAATAGAAAAAAGAGCGGTAATATTACCATAATCTCCATCTGTCCAATGGAACTCCGGAGCAATAAAGTCCTTCCATGTTAAAGAAAGTACTTGTCGGTCCAAGTAATTAACTGTTGTAGCAAAAAACAACATCGAACAGATGGTCCATCTGTACTTCGTCATTTTTTCTCTGATTGTTTCTACCATAATAATTTAATTTAAGTTATATATCAATTTATTTACGTACTTCTTTTACAATAGCCAATGCATCTTTACAAAGTTGGGTAATTTTTGCCCAATCTTTTGCAGCTAAAACCTCTCCGGGAAAAAGGTTAGAACCCATACCCACACAAGAAGCTCCTGCTTGAAACCAGCCTCTTATATTTGCTTCTTCAGGTTTTACTCCACCTGTAATCATTAAGTTAGTCCAAGGCATAGGACCTTTTACCGCCTTAACAAATGATGTTCCAAGCACATCGGCCGGAAATAATTTGCACACATCGCATCCTGCTTGTTGTGCAGTTGCAATTTCTGTCATAGATCCACAGCCGGGCATATAAGGAATTAATCGGCTATTGGTTAGTTTTACAACCTCAGCATTAAAGCATGGCGCTACAATAAAATTAGCTCCTAATTGGATATACAAAGCTGCTGTTGGAGCATCCACAATAGAACCAACACCCATAATCATATCCGGACATTCTTTTTGAGCAAACTTAACCAATTCGCCAAAAACTTCGGAAGCAAAATCACCACGGTTTGTAAACTCAAATACACGAATTCCACCCTCATAACATGCTTTTACTACTTGTTTAGCTACCTCAATATCTTTGTGATAAAAAATAGGAACTATGCCTGTTTCTACACTTTTTGAAATTACTTGAATTTTATTAAATCGAGCCACTTTTATAAGTTTAAAGTTAAAAGTTAAAAGTTGAAAGAAAGGAGAATACTATTTCTTTCAATTTTAACTTTACATTTTTAATTTTTATTTATCGTGAAACACGTCCGGAAGAATCTCCTCCCATTAGTTTCTCCACTTCTTGTACGGTAACTAAATTAAAATCACCATAAATAGTATGTTTTAAACAAGAAGCCGCTACTCCAAAATCAAGTGCTTTTTGGTCATCGGGTGCATACGTTAGCAAGCCATAAATTAAACCACCCATAAACGAATCTCCTGCACCTACTCTATCTACAATATGAGTGATATCGTAATCGTGCGAAATTTTCAAACTGCCTTCTGAATAAAGAACTCCTCTCCAAGTATTTCTATTTGCGTTAATAGAACCTCTTATAGAAATAACCACTTTTTTAGCACGCGGAAATTTTTCCATCAATTGTTTACAAACCGATTCAAAATCTTTTGGATTAATATCTCCTTTGGTCATATGCGAATTAAATCCTTCGGGTTTAATACCAAAAACCATTTCGGCATCTTCTTCATTTCCTAAAATCAAATCGCACCCTTCAACCAACGCAGGCATAACTTCGGCAGCGGTTTTTCCGTAGT
This sequence comes from Paludibacteraceae bacterium, assembly GCA_016938015.1. Classification (GTDB taxonomy): domain Bacteria; phylum Bacteroidota; class Bacteroidia; order Bacteroidales; family Paludibacteraceae; genus JAFGVL01. Next base: position 9,490 of record JAFGVL010000043.1, on the reverse strand, counting down.
TCCACAAGTTTTTACGATAGTTTAAGTCGGTAGATACCGTTACGCCCATTTCGTTGGCAATTTTTATAGCCTCTAAACAAGCATCGGCACAACTTTGCGAAAGAGCCGGAGTTATACCCGTCCAGTGAAACCAATCGGCATCTTTAAACACTTCGCGCCAATTAACCATACCCGGTTTAATTTCGGCAATAGCAGAACCGGCTCTATCATAAATTACTTTACTTGAGCGAGTAACAGCACCTGTTTCTAAAAAATAAATACCAACTCTGTTTCCTCCTCTTAAAATTTCTTTTGTACCTACATTGTATTTACGCAAGGTACCAATAATAGCATCCGCAATATCATTTTTAGGAAGACGTGTAACAAATTCTGTTTCAATACCATAATTAGATAACGAAACAGCTACATTTGACTCTCCTCCTCCATAATTTACATTAAACTGACTACACTGACTTACACGTTCAAAACCGGGTGTAGCTAAACGTAACATAATTTCTCCAAATGTTACAACTTTTTTACTCATCTTTTCCTTTTGTTTTTAATTGGTAACACAAAAATTAAAGTCGCTTTATTAAAACGACTTTAATTTAATTTTATTTCATTCTTCTAAAAGTTAAAGAATTTTTTGGCATTGTTATATGAAATATTTTCAACCATTTGACCAATAAATGGCAACTCTTGGTGAGGCAATAATCCTTGTTCTACATCATCGCCAATTAGGTTACACAAGGTGCGACGGAAATATTCGTGACGAGGATAAGAAAGGAAACTGCGAGAGTCGGTTAACATTCCTACAAAACGACTCAACAAACCTAACACAGAAAGTGCGTTCATTTGTTTTTCCATACCGTCTTTTTGATCAAGGAACCACCAGCCAGAACCAAATTGAACTTTGCCGGCAACCGTACCATCTTGAAAACAGCCGATCATAGTAGCTATTACTTCGTTGTCGGATGGATTTAACGTATAAATAATGGTTTTAGCTAATTGATTGTTATCATCCAATCGATTTAAAAATTTAGCCATCGCTTTAGCTGTACTAAATGTTCCAATTGAATCAAAACCTGTATCAGGGCCTAAATTTCTATACAAACGACTGTTGTTGTTACGAATTGCTCCATAATGAAATTGTTGTGTCCAGCCTTTTTCCCAATCCATAATAGCACCTTCAACCATTACGGCCGATTTGAATTGAAGAATTTCTTGTTGAGTTAATGTTTTTCCACCATATACTTTATTAAATATAGCGTTGATTTCAGCATCAGTATAGTCTTCTGCATAGAATTCTTCAATACCGTGATCAGACAACTTGCATCCTAAAGAAGCAAAGAAATCATGACGGTTACGAAGTGCTGCTATCATATCTGAATAAGAAGAAATTGCAATACCCGAAGCTTTAGAAAGTTGTTCCATATAAGCACGGAACTCAGCAGGCACTTCTACAGCCATAGCTTTATCAGGACGCCATGTGGGCAACATTTTTATTTCAAAACCATCAGCTTTAGTTTTAATGTGGTGTTCTAATGTGTCTACAGGGTCGTCGGTAGTACATACAGCTTCCACTTTATATTTACGCATTAAGTTACGAGCAGAGTATTCGGGAGTTTGTAATTTAGCGGTACACTCGTCATAAATTTCGCGAGCTGTTGCCGGAGATAATAATTTTTCTACACCAAAAGCTGTTTTTAACTCTAAATGAGTCCAATGATACAAAGGATTACGCATTGTATGAGGTACTGTTTCGGCCCATTTTTCAAACTTTTCCCAATCGCTGGTATCTTTTCCTGTACAGTATTTTTCGTCCACTCCATTGGTACGCATTGCACGCCATTTGTAATGGTCGCCACCCAACCAAATTTCAGTTAATGTTTTAAATTTGTGATCATTCGCTACCATCGAAGGTATTAAGTGACAGTGATAATCGATAATAGGCATTTTAGCTGCATGCTCATGATAAAGCTTTTGAGCTGTTTCTGTTTGTAACAGAAAATTTTTATCTAAAAAATTTTTCATAAGAACTTATATATTTTTGAAATTATAAATTAGCAATTTTTAAGAAAAAAACAACGCATACACAGTTAGCTAAAAAACCCTAAAAAGATGTTTTTAAAAAGCATTTCACACTATTATTATATCCAATTTTTTTGGGCAAAATAATTCAAAACATCTTATAGTCAAAAAGATACACACACCCTTACTTAAAATGGAATTTCTTTTTGAACGCCCACGAAGATACAAAATATTTTATATTCACAAAATAAGTATTACTTTTGTGACTTTGCATAAAACAAATAATAGACTTACACATTAAGTATCATCTTTTTATGGGAAATGAATCCATTCTTAATGATTCGATTTCTGAAGATATGAAAAATATCAAATCTTCTGAAATTCAAGAGTTTGCATCAAAAAAGACACAACATTTTGTTTGCATTCTTCCCGCTTATCAACCCAAAGATTATTGGGAAAGTGTTGATAATGGGTTCAATCAAGCAGCTACTGATTTTGCTCATTATAATATCACTATCGAAAAAAAATACTTCGACCAATACGATGTACAATCTTTTTTACAAATTTCGGAGCAAATAATTGACGAAAAACCCGATGCGGTAATTATTGCTCCTATCTTTAAAGAAGAAACACTGTCTCTTTTAAAAAAACTAGACAATAAAAATATTCCGTATTCATTTATAGACAGTTTCTTGCCTGAAACCAACCCTATTTCCTATTACGGACAAAATTCTTTTCAAAGCGGCTATATTGCAAGTAAATTACTAATTAATGATGTGCCTGAAGATGCACAAATAATGATAATTCGAACTAAAAGAAAAGGTACTGAAGCTATTCAAACCATTTCTCGCTACGACGGATTTATGCAATATATTAAAGACAATAAACTAACCGGTTATGTGGAATATATTGATGTTGAGTTTATTGAAAACGATGAAGATTATAATTTTAAACTACTGGAACAAATCTTTGCCACCTACCATAATATTAAAGCCGCTATTACTTTTAATTCAAAAGTAAACAGACTGGCCATGCACTTGGCTTCATTCAACCGAAAAAATATTCGAATAATTGGATATGATTTATTAGACCTTAACGTGCGCTACTTAAAACGAGGTGTCATTTATTGTTTAATAGCGCAACGCCCCGAAAGACAGGCCTATTATTCGGTTAGAGATATGTGCCGAAAAATAATATTAAAACGCACACCCAACCAAACTAACTATATGCCTATCGATATTTTATTTAAAGAAAATATCGAGGATTATAAAAACTTCTACAATATTTAATAATAAATTAACTATATAATTAACCTTAAAAAAAGAATTATGAAATTAGGAAAATTCAGTATTGGTACAGGCGACCGTTTTGCACACCAAGGCGAAGCTCAACTTAGAGCTATTATGAGAGCCAATGAAAAATCGGGCTTAGACATTAACATTGTTTGGAACAAATCAAACCGTGAGCATACATACGTACATACTGTGCCTGCTGATACTCGCAAAGAAGCTGATGCTGCAGTAAAAGCATTAAACTATAAAGGAAAGTATTTTGTAGATGCCGACCATATCAACTTCAGCAATGTGGCCGGTTTTGTTGACTCATCAGATTTCTTTACCTTAGACGTAGCTTCTTTTATTGGAAAAGAAAGTGCTAAAGCCGATGTTGATGCTTTTGTAGCAGGCTGTAGCAAATATGTAGGAAATTTATCTATTCCGGGTATTGCTTACCCATTGGTTGTTACCAACGAATTTTTAGTTCAAATTGCCAACAAATTTTTAGCGGCAACTCAACAAGCAGCCGACATTTATAATTTCTTGGTGGAGAAAAAAGGAAAAGGCAACTTTATAACAGAAGTTTCTATGGACGAAGTAGAAACACCTCAAACTCCTATCGAAATGTTATTCATTTTGAAAATGTTGGCAGATAAAAAAGTTCCTGCTCAAACCATCGCTCCTAAATTCACCGGTCGTTTCAACAAAGGTGTTGATTACAAAGGAGATGTAGCTCAATTTGCCAAAGAATTTGAAGAAGATGTATTGGTTATTGACTATGCCGTTAAAGAATTCGGTTTACCGGAAGAATTAAAATTAAGTATCCATTCAGGGTCTGATAAATTTTCTATCTACCAACCAATGGCTGATATCATTAAAAAATACGACAAAGGCTTACACCTAAAAACTGCCGGAACAACTTGGTTAGAAGAAGTTATCGGATTAGCTAAAGCCGGTGGCGACGGATTAGATGCTGCTAAAGAAGTATATGCACACTCATTTAACCGAAGCGAAGAATTATGCGCTCCTTATGCCGATGTAATCGAAATAGACAATTCTAAACTACCTTCAGTTGAAGAAGTAAACGGTTGGACTAGCGAAAAATTTGTAAATACCCTAACACATATACCGGGACATCCGGATTACAATGCAAACTTCCGTCAGTTAGTACACGTAGCTTACAAAGTAGCTTACGAAATGGGTGACAGATACATCAAAATGATTGAAAAACATGCCGATGTGGTGGGTCAATGTGTTGAAGAAAACATTTATGACCGTCACTTAAAAAGATTGTTTAACTTGTAATAAATTAACTTTATTTTAAAATATATTGGAAATGAAAAACTTATTTGATGTAAAAGGTAAGGTGATAGTTATCACCGGTGGAGCTGGAATTCTTGGAAAAGGAATGGCAGAATACATGGCTGAACAAGGAGCTAAAGTAGTAATTCTTGATAGAGTAGAAGAAGCCGGAAAAGCATTAATTGCTGACATCAAAGCAAAAGGCGGAGAAGCCCTTTACTTGAATACCGATGTGATGAACAAAGAAGTATTGGAACAAAATGCAAAAGATATCAAAGCGGCTTACGGTCGTATCGATATTTTAGTAAATGCTGCCGGTGGTAACATGGCAGGCGCAACTGTTGCTCCGGATAAAACATTCTTCGATTTAGAAATTGATGCTTTCAAAAAAGTAGTAGATTTAAATTTATTTGGTACCGTTATCCCTACTATGGTTTTTGCCAAATTAATGGTAGAACAAAAAGAAGGTAGCGTAATTAACATTTCTTCCGAATCGGCTATTCGTCCGTTAACTCGTGTTGTTGGTTATGGCGCTTCAAAAGCTGCTGTTACAAACTTCACTAAATATATGGCTACAGAATTAGCTGTTAAATTTGGTCCGGGTTTACGTTGTAATGCTATTGCTCCGGGCTTTTTCTTAACAGAACAAAACCGTGCTTTAATGACTAACCCTGACGGCTCTTTAACTCCTAGAGGACAGTCAATTATTGCCCATACTCCATTTGGAAGATTTGGTGAACCTGATGAATTATACGGAACATTGCATTGGTTATCGAGCGATGCATCTAAATTCGTTACCGGTACACTAACGGTAGTTGACGGCGGTTTTGACGTATTCTGTATCTAACATGTTAACTTGTTGACATGTTAATATGTTAACAAGTTGAAAATAAACAATTCAACAAATAAACAAATAAACATTTTAAAAAATGAGTATTCAATTAAAAAAAGATTGCCAATGGGCGTTAGTTGTTCCAACATCTATGGGACTTCGTATTACTCCTCCAGCAGGACAACCAATTCATACAAGCAGCAACATGTTTATGCAAGCTACTTCAGCTGAAACAAACGTGGCTAACGTACCCGCATATTTAGGTTTACCTACTAAAGTATTAACTACTTTTGTTAAAGGCTCTCCTATTTCTCAATTTATCAAAGACAGCTTAAAATCTCGCGGCTTCGCATTCGAAGGTCCGGAAGTAGAACAAGGTGGTCCTTGGGGATATCGTCACCAAATTAACATTGCCGACTCAGGTTACGGTTCTCGCGGTCCTCGCGTATGGAACGACCGTGCCGGTGAAGTTGGTCGCACCTTGAACGTAAAAGACTTTGACCTTGACCGTTTATTCGGTAAAGAAGGTGTTCAAATCGTTCACTTATCAGGTTTGATTGGTGCTTTATCAAAAGAAACATCAAATTTCTGTTTGGAGCTTGCAAGAGCTGCTAAAAAATATGGTACTAAAATTTCTTTCGACTTAAACCACAGAGCCTCTTTCTGGGAAGGTCGCGAAGAAGAATTGCACAATATATTCAAAGAAATCGCCAGTGTATCTGACATCTTAATCGGTAACGAAGAAGATTTTCAACTTTGCTTAGGTATCGAAGGTCCTGAGGCAGGGGGTAAAGGTATCGCTGCTAAAATCGACGGATTTAAAGGCATGATTCAAAACGTAAAAAAAGCATTCCCTAATGCAGAAGTATTTGCTACTACCCTACGCGAAGTAGAAAGTGCAAACGCACACATGTGGGGTGGTATCATGTTAGAAGGTAACAACTGGCATGTGGTTGAACCTCGTGCTATCGGCGTACAAGACCGTATTGGTGGTGGCGATGGTTTCGTAGGTGGTATGCTTTACGGAGTACTTAAAGGATGGGAACCAGAAAAATGGATTCAATTTGGTTGGGCAACCGGTGCTCTAGCAACTACCTTTATTACCGATTATGGTATGCCTGCTGATGAAGATCAAGTTTGGAGTATCTGGAAAGGTAATGCGAGAGTAAAAAGATAAAAATATTATTATGATATATTACGAAATAGGTTCAACTGAACTAGAACTGACAGCAGAAGATTTAAAAAAAGGCCTTTTCGCTGCTCTAGATAAGATTGGTAAGAAAAATAAAGTGCTGGCTATTCCTCCAGATTACACCCGTTTACCTAGTCGTGCCGGTGAACTTACTGAATTTACATGGGAATATTACGGCAACAAATTAACAGATGTATTACCTGCCTTAGGCACTCACACACCTATGACAGATCATCAAATAACACATATGTTTGGCAAAATGCCAGCATCTTTAATTCGTGAACACGATTGGAGAAATGATGTAGTAACTGTAGGCACTGTAAGTGGGGAGTTTGTAAAAGAAGTTTCGGAAGGAGCTGTAGATTTTCCATGGCCTGCCCAAGTTAATAAACTTTTGATTGAAGGTAATTTTGATTTAATACTTTCACTCGGTCAGGTAGTGCCTCATGAAGTAGTTGGTATGGCTAACTACAACAAAAATATTTTTGTTGGAACTGGCGGTGTAGAAGGAATCAATAAAAGTCATTTTGTGGGTGCAGCATATGGTATGGAACGAATGATGGGACATGCAGATACACCTGTGCGTCGTATTTTTAATTATGCTTCAGATAATTTTACAAACCATTTACCTATCGTTTATGTTCAAACTGTAGTAGGATTAGACAAAAAAGACGGTAAAATTAAAACTCGTGGTTTATATGTTGGAGATAATTTTGATGTATTTACAAAAGCAGCTAAATTAGCCCTAGAAGTAAATTTTGATTTACTTGACAAACCGCTTAAAAAAGTAGTCGTTTATTTAGATCCAACTGAATTTAAAAGCACTTGGTTGGGAAATAAATCCGTATACAGAACTCGAATGGCCATAGATGACAATGGAGAATTAATTGTCATTGCTCCAGCTTTGAAAGAATTTGGCGAAGACAAAGAAATTGACCGTTTAATACGCAAATATGGATATCATGGAACTCCTGCAACTTTAAAATTTTGTGAAGAAAATGAAGAATTACGCAATAATTTAAGCGCTGCTGCACATTTAATTCATGGATCATCTGAAGGTAGGTTTAGTATTACTTATTGTCCCGGTAAAGAAAAAGAAAACCTAACCCAAGCAGAAATTGAAAGTGTTGGATTTAAATATGGAGATATCGACTTAATTTCTTCCAAATATAACCCTGAAAAGTTAAAAGATGGTTATAATACAATGCCAGACGGAGAAGAAATTTTCTATATATCAAATCCGGCCTTAGGCTTATGGGCTTATAAAGAACGATTTAATCATTAAAACGAATACAAACAATTAATAATTTTTTAAACCATTTTTTTATTATGAAAAAAGCAGATATCGGTTTAATTGGGTTGGCCGTAATGGGTGAAAACCTAGTATTAAACATGGAAAGCAAAGGCTTTACTGTAGCCGTTTTCAACAGAACAGTATCTAAAGTAGATGATTTTATCAACGGTCGCGGAAAAGGTAAAAACTTTATTGGAGCTCATTCAATCGAAGAACTTTGTGCTTCGTTAGAAAAACCAAGAAAAGTAATGATGCTTGTAAAAGCCGGTAAAGCGGTTGACGATTTTATCGATATGGTAATTCCTCATTTGGAACCGGGCGATATTATTATTGATGGTGGTAATACTCACTACCCTGACACAAACAGACGTACTGCTTACGTAGAAAGCAAAGGTCTATTGTACATCGGAACAGGTGTTTCGGGAGGTGAAGAAGGAGCATTAAACGGTCCATCTATGATGCCCGGAGGTTCTCCTGCTGCATGGAATGCTGTTAAACCTATTTTCCAATCAATTTGTGCAAAATCAGGTAACGATCCTTGTTGCGACTGGGTTGGACCTAACGGTGCCGGTCACTTTGTAAAAATGGTACACAACGGCATTGAATACGGTGATATGCAATTAATTTGCGAAGGATACCAAATCATGAAAGATGTTTTGGGTATGTCTGCCGATGAAATGCACGAAGTATTCAAAGAATGGAACAAAGGAGAAATGGAAAGTTACTTAATTGAAATTACTCGTGATATTCTTGCTTACAAAGACGAAGATGGTCAACCAATCGTTGACAAAATATTAGATACTGCCGGACAAAAAGGTACCGGTAAATGGACAGGAATCGCAGCTCTTGATTTAGGGGTGCCTTTAACTTTAATTGGCGAATCTGTATTTGCTCGTTGTTTATCTGCAGCAAAAGACGAACGCGTTAAAGCGGCTAAAGAATTTCCGGCTCCAAAAATCACTTTTTCAGGAGATAAAAAACAACTAATCGAAGATCTAAAACAAGCTTTGTTTGCTTCTAAATTAGTTTCTTATGCACAAGGTTATTTATTAATGAAAGAAGCTGCTAAAGAATATGGTTGGACATTAAACAATGGTGGTATTGCTCTTATGTGGAGAGGTGGATGTATCATCCGTTCTACATTCTTAGGTAATATCAAAGATGCTTTCGATAAAAACCCTGAGTTAAGCAACTTATTAATGGATCCATTCTTCAAAGACAAAATTCTTAAAGCACAAGAAGGATGGAGACGCGTTGTAGTAGCAGCTACTATGAATGGTATTCCTGTACCAACTATCTCTTCAGCTCTTAGCTATTATGATGGCTTTAGAACCGAAAGACTTCCTGCTAACTTATTGCAAGCTCAACGTGACTACTTTGGTGCTCACACTTACGAAAGATTAGATAAACCACGTGGCGAATTCTTCCATACTAACTGGACCGGCCGTGGTGGTAATACTTTTGCTACTACTTATGTAGTTTAATTAGATATAAATCAATAAAAGGGGCTGTCCAAAAAGACAGCTCTTTTTTTGTGTCTTATGCAGCCAGATTATAATTTTCAGAAGTGTTTATCTTAAAAATAT
>JAFGVL010000042.1 GCA_016938015.1 Paludibacteraceae bacterium | reverse complement strand
TGTTTCTTTTTTACCGCATGAAAAAAGCAGCAGAAACATGCTAATAAGTAAGAGAACAGTTTTTATAGCTTTCATTTTATAGTAATGTTTGTTCCAAATTTAACAAAAAAGCTTTGCAGTCAAGTCCGCCGGCATATCCTGTCAGATTTCCATTAGCTCCAATTACTCGGTGGCAAGGAATAACAATTGCAAGAGGATTTCGGTTGTTGGCTAGTCCTATTGCTCGTGCTGCTTTGGGGTTGCCAATTTGTAGGGTAATTTCTCCGTAAGTTCGTGTTTGTCCGTAGGGTATTTTTTGTAAGCTTTTCCAAACCCTAAGTTGGAAATCAGTGCCTTGCGGGTGCAAAGGTAAGGTAAATTCTGTTCGTTTGCCGGCAAAATATTCAGAAAGTTGTTGGATAGTGTGTTTACCAAGTGACCAGGTTTGAGGTAGAGACGCAATGAATTGCGTCTCTACAGTACCATGTATAAATTGGATATGAGTGATATGGGTTGTAGTTCCTTGAATTTGGAGTAGACCGATGGGAGATAAATAATAGGTGCTTTTCATTCAAAAACGCAGGTAATTAGATTAATTAAACTCCAATCTCTCACCCCTCACATTCTCATCAAATACACCATTCTCATACACCAATTTCCCATTTACAAAGGTGTGCGAAACTTGATGGTTAAAAGTGACCCCTTCGTAAGGCGACCAGCCACATTTGGAAAGAATATTTTGAGCACCAACCGTCCATAATTTGTTGCGATCAACCAGTACCAAGTCGGCATAGTAACCTTTACGTATATATCCGCGTTTATCTATTCGATAAAGGGTAGCCGGAGCGTGGCACATTTTTTCAATCACTTTTTCTATGGTGGTTTTGCCTTGTTTGGCTAACTCTAACATTAGCACTAAACTGTGTTGTATTTGAGGCATGCCCGATACTGCTTGCCAGTATGTTCCGGCTTTTTCTTCTAAAAGATGAGGAGCGTGGTCGGTTGCAATTACATCTATTTTATTGTTGTTTAAGGCCTCTAAAAGTGCTGTTTTATCGGAGATACTTTTAATAGCAGGATTGCATTTGAGTCGTGCTCCCATACTTTCGTACTGGCTGTCGTCAAACCAAAGATATTGCGGACCTGTTTCGGCAGTTATTTGTTTGTTTGCCAAAAGCGTTTGTCCTTCAAACAGCGAGAGTTCTTTAGCCGTACTAAGGTGCAATACATGTAGGCGAGTGTTGTATTTTCGTGCGTGGTTAATTGCTAATGAAGTAGTTTTATAGCAAGCCTCGGCACTACGAATAATGGGGTGGTATTTAAAGGAAATTTCATCGCCACATTCGGCTTTGTATTTTTTTATATTAGAAGTAATCATTGAATCATCTTCGCTATGAATGGCTACCATTACTGGCGATTGGGCAAATATTTTAGTAATGGCTGCATCTTCGTTTACTAACATATTTCCTGTAGACGAGCCCATAAATAGTTTGATGCCACACACTTTTTTTCTGTCAAGATTGATTATTTCCTTGATGTTGTCGTTTGTAGCGCCTAAATAAAAGCTGTAGTTGGCGAGTGATTTTTGGGCTGCTAATTCAAATTTTTGTTCTAAAATTTGAATGGTTGTTGCTTGTGGGATAGTATTCGGCATATCCATAAAAGAAGTAGTTCCACCTGCTATGGCTGCTTTGCTTTCGGTTATTAAGTCTCCTTTATGAGTTAAGCCGGGTTCGCGAAAATGTACATGCCCGTCAATAACCCCCGGCAGTAAGTATTTATCCGAAGCATCAATTACCCTTGCCATTTGAAAAATATTGGCCGGCACATCTTCTTTAAAAATTTTAGAAATTTTATCGTTTTCTATAAGAACAGAACCTTTGAAGGAATGACCTTCGTTCACAATTTTTGCGTTGTGGATGAGAATCATAGATTAATAATTTAAGGATAATAAAAACCCCCTTTAGGGGGCAGGAGGGTACTATCTTTTTGTAATAGGATGCAACAGGCTGTGTATTTTTAATCGAACAACACCCCAAACTGCTTCGCCAAAAATACCACTGTTCATTTTCGATGTTCCTAACACCCTATTCACAAAAATGATAGGTACTTCTTTTATTTTGAAGCCTAGCTTATAGGTGGTAAATTTCATTTCTATTTGAAAGGCATATCCTTTAAATTTAATTTTATCAAGATTGATAGTTTCTAATACAATACGACGATAGCATTTGAAACCGGCTGTAGTATCGGCAATGCCCATACCTAAAATCAAACGAACATATTTTGATGCGAAATACGACATTAAAACACGTGAAATTGGCCAATTTACAACATTTACTCCGCTAACATAACGAGAACCAATAGCCAAGTCGTAACCTTCGGTTGAACAAGCGTTGTATAATTTTATTAAATCTTCAGGATTGTGAGAAAAGTCGGCATCCATTTCAAAAATATAGGCATAGTTACGTTCAATCGCCCATTTAAAACCTGCAATATAAGCAGTTCCTAAACCAAGTTTTCCGGCACGTTGCAGTAAGTGTAAATGGTCGGTTGTGTGTTGCAACGATTGAACAATTTGTGCTGTTCCATCAGGCGAGTTATCGTCAATAATAAGAATGTCGAAAGCTTTAGGCAAGGCTAAAATGCTTCGAATCATATTTTCAATATTTTCTTTTTCGTTGTAGGTTGGTATGATAACTAGGCCGTCTGACATTGTAGTAATTTTTGTTCATAAATATTACGAGCAAATATATTATAAAATGTGGATATAAAATATCAGGTTCGTCGATTTTTATGTTTATTTGCATAAAATTTTTTAAACAGATAATCGCTATTCCTTTTATTAAGTTCAAATACATTATTATACCTTTGTTTGGATTATCCGTAACGCTTTTTAAATTTAAAATGTATGAAAAGATTTCAATTATTTGCACTTTTTTTATGTGTAATTACAGCTTTGAGTGCACAAAAAAGTATTTCTTCCAATTTATTGAAAGATATTGTAGCCGGTAAGTTCGACACAAAAAAGCCCCCAACTGTTACCTCCATGATTAATGGCGAGTTTTATACGCAGCTTACTGAAGATGGAAAAAAAATAATTCAATACAGTTATAAAACAGGAAAAGAAGAACAAGTGCTTTTTGATGTTGAAAAAGCAAAAGGGGTTAAATTACAACGCATTGAAGGGTATTCTTTTAGTCCCACAGAAAAAACAATGTTGGTGTATACTAATGCTGAAAAACTTTTCCGCCGTTCGTTTGTGGCCGATTACTATGTGTTCGATTTATTTCGCAATAAATTGGAAGCTCTTTCTGATAGTGTAGGTAAGCAACGAGACCCTGTTTATTCGCCAAACGGTCGCCTTATTGTGTTTGGTAAAGGCAACGATTTGCGTTTAAAGAAACTAGATTACGGTACAGAAACCATTGTAACTACAAGCGGTAAGGAGGGTCAGTTTTTTAATGGCGTAACCGATTGGATGTACGAAGAAGAATTTGGTGTTACGAACCTTATAGCATGGTCGGCCGACAGCAAATACTTTGCGTACGTAAGTTTAGATAATACACAAGTAGGCGAATATGCATTTGATGTGTTTGGCAATTATCCCATTACTTCCACAGCTGATTTATACCCTACCAGCAAAAAAATAAAATACCCTAAAACGGGTACTGCCAATCCAATTCCTACGGTTTATATATTTGATGTGTTTTATAAAAACACCAAAAAAGTGGATTTGAAGGTGGAGGGTGAAATTTATATCCCTCGCATGAAATGGATAAATAGTACCGAAGATTTTGCCGTATTTACACTTAATCGAAACCAAGACCAATTAAAACTATTTTCGGTAAATTCTAAATCATTGCTTTCGGGTTTGTTGTTAGAAGAAAAAAGTGCTACCTATGTTGATTATACGAATATAGATTACGTACAGTTTTTAAAAGATAACAAATTTACTATTGCCAGCGAAAGAGATGGTTATAGGCATTTGTATTTATATAGTGCCACCGGAATTTTAGAAAAACAACTTACAAGCGGCAATTTTGATATAACTAATTTTTATGGTTGCGATACTACCAAGCAATTATTTTACTTTCAATCGGCCGAAACATCTCCATTAAATAGAGACGTATATTGTGTTGATTTGAAAGGAAAGAAGGTGTTGTTAAGCGAGGGAAAAGGTACAAATTCGGCTTCGTTCAATAGCTCTTTTACGTATTTTGTAAAAGAAAGTTCAACGGCTAAAACGCCTCTCGAATTCAGTATTTGTACTGCTTCGGGTAAAAAAGTAAGAGAGTTGGTAGCCCCAAATAGCGATTTAGCTCAACGTGTGGCCAGCTTACCACAAAAAGAATTTTTAACGATTAAAAATGCTGAGGGAATTGAATTAAACGCTTGGATGATAAAACCTGCCGGTTTTGATGCCGGTAAAAAATATCCGGTGGTAATGTACCAATATAGTGGTCCCAATTCGCAAGAGGTGGCCGACGAATTTGCTGTAGGGTTTGAGCAAGAGTTGGTTGCAAATGGTTTTGTTGTAGTGTGTGTAGATGGGCGAGGTACAGGCGCTAGAGGCGAGAAATTTAGAAAAAGTACGTACCAGCAATTAGGCACATTAGAAGCAAAAGATCAGGTTGCCGCTGCAAAATTCGTAGGCACCTTACCGTATGTTGACAAAAACAGAATAGGAATATGGGGATGGAGCTATGGCGGTTTTATAACCCTTATGAGTATGAGTACAGGTGAAAAAATATTTGCAGCAGGAGTTGCTGTGGCACCGGCTACCGATTTTAAATTTTACGATACCGCTTATACCGAGCGTTATATGCGTCGTCCTCAAGAAAATTTAACGGGGTATGAAACTAACTCGCCGATGGCTTTAGCCTCAAAATTAAATGGACGTTTATTACTTATAGCCGGTACTGCCGATGATAATACACATATTCAAAATACGTATCAATATGCAGAGCAATTGGTGCAAGCCAATAAACAATTTGATATGCAGATTTATACCAACCGTAATCATGGTTTAAAAGGTGGCAATACTCGTTATCATTTATATACCCGTATTACGCAATTTTTTGTTGATAATTTAAAATAAAATTGATGTTTTTACCATGAAAAATAAAACCATGTACATCCCTCTTGGGATGATGTTTTTACTGTATTTTGTAATTGCTTTTACTACCGGTTTAAATAATCCTTTTGCAAAAGTAATTCAAACTCAATTTACCTTAAGCACTTTTGAATCGCAACTGGGTACGTTTGCTTTTTTTATTTCCTATTTATTTATGGGGTATCCGGCTTCTTTGTTGGTCAGAAAATGGGGGTATAAAACAGCTGCTTTGTTTGCATTGATAGGTGTTTTCTTTGGCTTTTGTGTGGTGTACATGGGAGGTAGTTTTGGTGCCTTGTGGTTGTATTTTGTAGGTGTTTTTATAATAGGCTGTTCTATTGCAGTTTTGCAGGTGGTGGTAAATCCTTTAGTTAAGGCCTTGGGGCCGGAAGAAACGGCAAGCTCTCGTATGAATTTTGGTGGGTCTTGTTCATCAACAGGAGCAACACTGGCTCCTTTGTTAGTAGGGATTATGATAGGAAATGTGGTTGCCGGTAACTTGCAAATATCCGATTTAAATCCTCTGTTATTTACAATATTAGGACTTTTAATTGTTATTTTTATTGTCTTGTATAAGGTCAATATTCCTAAATTAAATTTAACCTTATCCGACGAACCAACAATTAAAGGTTCGGCATTTCAGTTTCCTCATTTTAGATGGGGTTTATTAGCTATTTTTTTATATGTTGGTGTAGAGGTGGCAACTTCAAACCTGACCAATTTATACATGATGAATGAACTTAAAATGGATGCCGGTATTGCAGGTGCTATTGTAGGTACTTATTGGTTGTTAATGTTTGTAGGAAGGTTTTCGGGAGGGTTTATTGGGCGTGTGGTTTCGAGCCGTACACAACTTATTGTGGTTTCATCTTTGGCCTTACTTCTGTATTTAGGTGCTTTATTAATAAGTCCCGAAAATAAAGTGATTATGCCGGCTATTAACAGCAATTTTGAATTATTGTTGGCGCAAGTGCCTGTAAACGTGTTGTTGTTGGTATTGGTGGGTTTGTGTACTTCGGTCATGTGGTCGTGTATATTTATTCAATCTACCGAAGGATTAGGAAAATATACTAACCAAGCAACCGGTTTTATGATTATGATGATTGCCGGTGGTGGTGTTATTCCTTCTGTGCAAGGACAATTACAGGTAATGCTCGGAAGCTTTTTGCCAAGTTACTGGGTGGGATTTGTTTGCTTTGCCTATATTTTGTTGTTTGCACTTTTTGTTAAAAAAGCACCCAAGTCCCCTAAAGGCGTAGTTTAGGGAACTTTTCTTTATGGTTGTTTTTGTAAATAAACTAACTCAAAAAGCCTCTTTTAGGGGGTTGGAGGTACTATTATGTATTCAATTGGTATTGATATGGGAGGCACTACTACCAAAATAGGTATTGTAGATGCTCAAGGAAAGGTAGTTAAAAGAGCGAGTCTTAAAACAGCTGCATATCCTGTTTTTGCAGATTATGTAAATGCCTTGTATAAAGTACTTCTGCCATTGATAGAAGAAGTGGGTGGATTGTCTCAAATTAAAGGCATTGGTGCCGGATTACCCAACGGAAATTATTACAGTGGTTGTATAGAATTTGCTCCAAACTTACCGTGGGAGAGAAAAGTGCCTTTTGCTAAATTAGTATCCGAAAAATTCAACTTGCCTTGTACGGTAACTAATGATGCTAATGCTGCTGCTATTGGTGAAATGACCTATGGAGCAGCTAAAGGGATGAAACACTTTATCATGATAACATTGGGTACAGGTTTGGGTAGCGGTATTATTATTGATGGTAAATTGGTGTATGGTAGCGATGGTTTTGCCGGTGAGTTGGGTCATGTGGTAATGGTGCGTCATAACGGTAGGCCTTGTGGTTGCGGACGAACAGGTTGTTTAGAGGCTTATTGCTCGGCAACAGGAGTGGCCCGTACAGCTCGCACAATGCTCTTAGAAACAAACACTGCCAGTTTATTGCGCACTATCGACGAAGATAAAATCACTTCTAAAGAAGTATATGAAGCTGCTATGCAAGGCGATAAATTGGCTATTGAGGTATTTAATTTTACCGGAAAAATGTTGGGAGAAGCTTTTGCTGATTTCACTACCTTTAGTGCTCCCGAAGCAATTATTCTTTTTGGTGGACTAGC
>JAFGVL010000041.1 GCA_016938015.1 Paludibacteraceae bacterium | reverse complement strand
CCGGCGAACCTTTAGCCGCCGGATTAAAAGTGCTGGTGCTATGTTCGGTAGAGTTTCATGAACTGTATGGCTTAAGTTTGAATATAAAAGACATAGACCCTTCCTATACCTTGGGCGATTTGGCCCGCAAACGCATGGAAATTATCCGCCGCTTAAAAGAGGATGGTGTATTTGCTCTGAATCGACAATTAGCCTTCCCGGAAGCTCCACAACGTATAGCCATTATCTCTTCTCAAACAGCAGCCGGCTATGGCGATTTTATGGATCAATTAAACAATAATCCATTCGGTTATGTTTTTTACACCAAGTTATTTTTTGCTGTAATGCAAGGGGAACAATCGGTAGCAACTATCATTCGGGCGTTGGATAAAATTTACACCTATCACGATTCATTTGATGTGGTGGTAATTATACGAGGGGGAGGTGCTGTAGCCGAATTGAGCAGTTTTGATAATTACGAGTTGGCCTATACCTGTGCTCAATTTCCATTACCCATTATTACCGGAATAGGGCATCTGCGTGATGAATCTATTCTCGACATGGTAGCACATATTCCCATAAAAACCCCTACTGCTGTTGCCCAATTTCTTATTAGTTGTATGGATGAAACGAATCAAAATTTGGAAGTTGTTGAAGAAACTCTTGTGCAAACGGTTAATGAAGTACTTTTAAAAGAAAAAAACAGATTGGAGCAACTGGTATTTCATTTGCCGGTTTTAGTAAAAAACAAAACGGTAAAAATAAAAGAAACAACACGTTTTTTTGAACTCACGTTAAAAAATAAGTTGCGTATGTACGTCAACAATAAAACCCATCAGTTGGAATTGATAGAAAAAGAACTAACTTTATCTTCGCCCGAATACCTATTAAAAAAGGGTTATTCTATAACGCTTAAAGACGGTAAACTTATAAAAAGTAAGTTAGAAATAAAAAAAGGCGATTGTATAACTACCCATTTTTCAGATGGTAATATTACGAGTATTGTAAATGAATAAAATAAAGTTTTATGGCAAAACAAGTAAAATCTTATAATGAATCTATTGCTGAAATACAAGAAATAATGGTGCAAATAGAAAATCAACAATTAGATGTTGATGAGCTTACTCAGAAAGTGCAACGTGCAGCCGAGTTACTAAAAATTTGCAAAGATAAATTGCAGAAAACAGATGTTGAAGTGCAAAAAATTATGGATGAAATGGGAGGATAACTATCTTTTTACATTTTGTTTATCTTATTAAAATGCCGCTCAACATTCTTCCTGAATCGGAACCTTGGCGTCGTGCCGAAAAAAATAATTCGTTATTGGTGTAGGTGCAATATGGTGACAATTCAATATTTTTTATTCCCTCGTTTAAAAGCTGTTTGTGTACTGTTTTGCGTATGTCAAACAGGTATTTATTATTGGTTGTGGTTGCAAATAAATCGCCGGTATCAAATCCTTTTTTTATAAATTCGTTGTAAACATCTTCTCCTACTTCGTAAACATCTTTACTGATGCATGGTCCAATGGCGGCAATTAAATTTTTCGCATCGGAATCAAAATGCAGTGTCATTTTTTGTATGGTTTCTTGTACAATGTTAAGCAAGGTGCTTTTCCATCCGGAATGAATCGCTGCAATGGCTTTTTGAATAGGGTCGTATAATAAAATAGGTACGCAATCGGCTGTAGTAACGGTAATGCAACAGCCGGGTGTATTACAAATCAATGCATCAAAGCCTTGCAAGGCATTTTTTCTTTCTTCGTTCGAGCATTGAACAATGTTGGTATCAATTAGTTTTACAGATTTGCCGTGTATTTGATGGGCGTTGTAAATTTGATGGACTGAAATGCCTAATTCTAAAGCAAGTAGTTGGCGGTTAGCTGCAATTGCTGCAGGAGAGTCGAGCGTATATTCTCCTAAATTAAATGATGCGTAGGAGTCACTACTATATCCTCCAATACGGGTGGAACTAAAATGAGCAATCTTTTTGGAATGCTCATTTAGATTATTGTATGTTAACAGTTGTATGGACATATTTGAAATGAAAATACTATTTTCTAATGAAAATTAATTTTTTCTCATAATTATTGTTCATCCCATCCAATGCCTTTGAAGTTTTCTTCCTCTTCCTCTTCTTCGGGAATCTCTTCATAGTCAATTTCTTCTTCCGGTTCCTCTTTTTCAATAATACGTAAATCAATAGGTCGGTGCGAAATTGTCATTACCCTGTTTTCTTCTTTATTCAATTCTTCCCAAAGCATATCTTTTAACTCTGTTAATCCGATATTTGCAACAGACGAAATAAAAACTGTTTTGATGCCTTCGGGTATGCCTTTTTGTAAGGCTTCGGTCAGTTCTTCGTCCAGCATATCGCATTTGGTTACTGCTAATAAGCGTTGTTTATCTAATAATTCCGGATTGTATTGAGCCAATTCATTCAGTAATATTTCGTATTCTTTTTTAATGTCGTCGGCATCGGCCGGAACCATAAACAGTAGAATAGCGTTGCGTTCTATGTGACGTAAAAAACGCAGACCTAAACCTTTCCCTTCGTGAGCTCCTTCAATAATACCGGGTATATCGGCAATGCAAAAAGACTTATTGTCGCGGTAAGAAACTATCCCTAAATTGGGCACTAGGGTAGTGAAGGGGTAATTGGCAATTTCGGGTTTGGCTGCCGATACTACCGAAAGTAAAGTAGATTTGCCGGCATTTGGAAAGCCAACCAAACCAACATCAGCCAGCACTTTCAATTCTAACACCACGGTGCGTTCTTGCATGGGCTCTCCCGGTTGTGCGTAATGAGGCGTTTGGTTGGTAGACGATCTGAAATGCCAGTTGCCTAAACCGCCACGACCTCCTTTTACTAAACAAAACTCTTGTCCGTGTTCCGGTAATTCGGCAATAAATTCGCCCGTTTCACCATCGTATGCTACCGTACCTAAGGGAACTTCAATAATAATATCCTTACCGTCTTTACCAAAACTTCTACTTTTGCTGCCTCCTTCGCCATGTCCGGCAAAACAGTGACGGGCGTATTTTAAATGAATTAAGGTCCAAAGGTCTTTGTTGGCTCGCATTATAACGTGGCCGCCACGCCCTCCATCGCCCCCGTCGGGTCCCCCTTTGGGTATGGTTTTTTCGCGGTGAAAGTGAGTGGAGCCTTTGCCACCTTTACCCGAACGACAAAATATTTTTACATAATCAACAAAGTTGGAACCTGCCATAATAATTTCACTTTTTTAAGAGTGTGCAAAGATACATAAAAGAAAATGAATGTGTATAATAACACATAAGTTCCATTAATAAGCCACTTGGTTAGTTTTTTAGTTGTTGTTGATAATTAATTATATTTATTAGTTGTTAAAATTATATTTAAGTTAACTTTGCAAAAATTATTTTGTTAAATTTATTTAGAAATGAGTGAAGATATTGTAGTAGAAAAGGCCGACTTACGCCATGCTTCTTCTTTATGTAAAGCCGTGGATGTTGTTGCTTGCGAACAACGATTTTTGCCGCTTTTTCAACCCGATTCGTTAGATTGTGCCAAAAAATTTATTCAAGAATCAGTAGAAAAGAATTACCCCTTGTATTATGCTCTTAAGGAGGATGAAATTGTAGCTTGGTGTGATATAATACCAAAACCATACGAAGAAATGAAGCATGTGGGAACCTTGTATTTTGGAATGATTTCTAATTATAGAGGAAACGGTATTGGTTCCGAATTAATGAAAAAAGCGTTGGCTCATGCTAAAACTAATAACAAAATTGAGCGGGTAGAATTGGAAGTTTTTGAATCGAACAGATACGGTATGGAGCTTTGTAAGAGTTTAGGGTTTAGTGTAGAAGGAAAGAAAAAAAAGGCACGAAAAGTAGGTAAACACTACGATGATGTAATTGTAATGGGAAAATTGATTTAGTACACATAGTTATAACTACAAAAGCCTCACTTTTTAGATGAGGCTTCTTTTTTTTATTTCTATAAACTTTTATTTTACAGTGAGTTTAGCTGTTTTACTTCCCATTTTATTACAGATAGCTTTAACTGCTACTTTGCTTCCGCTTTTTATTTCAGGAATAGCTACTTCCATCGTTTCGTCTTTAGTACTCGATTGTGAAACGGGTTTTATTGTTTTTACTTCTTTCCCGTCAACACTGATTATAATTTCATTAATGTAATGGTTGTTGGCATTTGCTACAGGGTGATTAATTACCATCGACAGTTTTTTGCTGTCTTTGTTATAACTTAAAACTACTTTTTTAGGAGCGTGTGCAAGTAAAAATACTGGAAATAAAAAAAGCATTACAAGTAATCCGGCTTTTGTTTTCATGAGCATATGGTTTTTAAATGGTTTATGAAAAATACGGGTAAATAACATTGAAAAATAACATAACACAACCGTGAAAAAACATGGCTGTAAAACCAATAATTCCTATACGCTTGTGTAGTCGATACTTGGGGTTCGGTTTAATTATGCGCATACCTGTTAGAAATGAAAAAATGAAGAGTAAAAAACCTAAAATTCCTAGGTATAACGAAATGTTATAAATAGTGCCGGTTAATAGTTCAATAGTTTCTTCTGACATGCTTTACAATGTTTAAAGTTTTTTAATTCTAACAAAGATAACTAAATTATTTAAGCAATCAACTACTTAAATAAAAAATAATTGAAAATTTTCAAGCTCTGAATTGAATTTTGTAATTTAGGATAGTATATTTGTGGGTATAATGATAATTGTATAAAGCAAACTGTAATATGAAACAGATAACACTTTTTATCAGTATTTTTTTAGGTTTATTGTTTTCAGTAACAGCACAAACAATAAAAGTGGAGGGAGGTTTGGTTGAAGGTGTTGTTGAAAATGACTTAATCGTTTTTAAAGGAATTCCTTTTGCTGCACCACCCGTAGGAGAATTACGTTGGAAAGCTCCGCAACCGGTAAAAAACTGGAACGGTGTTTTAAAAGCAGATAAGTATGCTCCGGCATCTTTGCAAACAAAAATGGCTATAGTTGGGTATACGAATTATGGCGTGTCCGAAGATTGTTTGTATTTAAATATTTGGAAACCAGCACAATCGTCAGATGAAAAACTGCCCGTGTTGGTTTGGATTCATGGAGGAGGATTTCAAATAGGATCCAATTCGCAACCACTTACTACGGGCGAGCAACTTGCCAAAAAAGGATTAGTTGTTGTGAGTATTGCTTATCGTTTGGGGGTATTGGGGTTTTTAGCACATCCTGAATTAACCGCAGAATCTCCCTACCATGCTTCCGGAAATTATGGTCTACTCGACCAATTGGCTGCTTTAAAATGGATAAAAAATAACATTACTGCTTTTGGCGGAGATACTACTAAAATAACCATTTTTGGCGAATCGGCCGGTGCTCATACAGCCAGTATGCTTATAGCTTCGCCATTGGCAAAAGGCTTATTTCATCGGGTTATTTGTATGAGTGGCGCTTCATTTGGCCCTAAGCGTTTAAAAAAAGAGCAAGGCACCATGCAATTGTTACAAGGAGCCGAAAAGTTAGGACTTGGTTTTATGCAACGAAAAGGCGCAACATCAATTGCTGAATTGCGTAAAATGGATGCTAAAAAGTTTTTAAAAGACTCGTTGGAAGAAATGGGTATTTTATGGCCTATTATAGATGGTTATTGTGTTATCGACGATCAGTATAATTTATACCAACAGGCTAAATACAGTGATATTCCGGTGTTAATCGGTATTAACTCCGACGAAGGCTCAATTTTTACCATGAAATTTAAGCCCAAGGACTATGAGAAAATTGTTTGTAGCAGTTATGGCCCTTTTGCCGAAAAACTGCTAAACTATTATCCTATAGGAAATACAACAGTTACCAAAAAAGCCATGTCGGATATTTTTAGGGATTCTTTTTTTGGTTCGTACACCCACACTTGGGCAAACTTGCAAACTAAAACAGGCAAATCGCCAATGTTTGTGTACTATTTTAATCAACCTCAACCCAAATCTTTTATGACGATGTTGCTAAAATCGAACGATGCCTATCATGGTGCAGCATGTGGTTATGTGTTCGATCATTTGGATCAAGATAAAAAAATTAAGTACACCGATGCCGATAAACAGCTGTCAAAACTAATGGTTGAATATTGGGTAAATTTTGCTAAATACGGAAATCCAAATGGAGAAAGCCTTCCCCAATGGCTTGTTTATAAAGAAGCTGCTCCAACGGTAATGTACCTTAACAGCCAACCTACAACAGATTTTTTTCCTAATATGGAAAAAGTGAAACTGTTTGACGAATATTATCAGTGGAAAAGAACCTTTCAGGAATAGTTTATAAAAAATGCTTGAACCTTTTTTATTAGTATCTTTGTTTTGTTTTTAGTAGCAATCTTTTTTGTATGAAATACGCCTATTTTATTAAGGCTTGTGCCATTTTTTTGCTCGTTAATGTGAGTGCTTGTATCAAAGATGAGGCTCCTAATGCCGAAGCCGACATTGAATATCTGCTTATTAAAAACGATTCTATACTTGTAAATAAAGCCGATACCTTGGTAAAAATCGGAACAGAAAGCAACCAGATTATTATTAAGGTTTTGCCGGGTTCCGATCTTAGGGCTTTATCTCCTACATTTATACTTACCAAGGGGGCGGTTGTTTCTCCGGCATCGGGTACTGTGTTAGATTTTTCTGATAATAAAGAACATACTTATACCGTAATTTCCGAAGATGGTAAATGGACTAAAACCTATACCCTTCAATTTAGAGACCCGAAAATAAATACCGCTTATTCATTCGAAAATGCGGAATTAACTGCTCCTCAAAATAAGTTTTATTCTTTTTATGAGTTGCTTGCTGATGGAACCAAAGATAATTTGTGGGCTTCGGGTAATGCAGGGTTTATGCTTTCGCAATATTCGGCATTGCCCGAAGAGTATCCTACGGCTCCTTATGCTTTAGGTAAAAACGGTTTCTGTGCAAAATTAGAAACACGCTCTACCGGTTCATTAGGAGCAATGGTAAATAAACGTATTGCCGCAGGAAATCTTTTTATTGGGTCGTTTCAAGTGGAAGCAGCACTTACCAATCCGCTTACAGGAACTCGTTTTGGTGTGCCGTTTAATTACCAACCAATTTTGTTGAAAGGCTGGTACAAGTATGCTCCGGGTGGCGTTTTGCAGGATACCGACGGCAACCCGATACTCGGACAAACGGATATCTGCGATATTTACGCCGTATTTTACGAAAACACTCAACAGCTCGATGGTACAAATATACTTACCAGTCCGCTAATAGTTGCCGTAGCCCGAATGACAAATGCCACAGCTTGTTCCGAATGGACGTATTTTGAACTCCCTTTTGTGTATCAAAAACAAGTGGATACCAATAAATTAAATAACTATCAATACAACCTCACTGTAGTATTTTCATCCAGTAAAAATGGGGGGCAGTTTATCGGAGCTATTGGTAGCGTTTTATTGATTGATGAGGTAGAAGTGACGTATTAATTTTTTATGGATGAAAACAAATAGACAACGCATAGTTATACTAGTTCTACTGCTAACCCCTGTATTATTTATAGTTAAGGCAACAGATAGTATTGCTGTTAAAAAGTTTTTGTTAGAGTTTCGGGTAGGTTATAATGTAGGAGCTTATACTCCACTGCCTATTCCTCAAGAAATTCGTAAGGTGGAATCGTATCTCCCAACTTTTAATCCTTCAATAGAACTGGCTCTTTGGTACCCGTTGAACAACCGTTGGGGCTGCTCTGCAGGTGTAACTTACAAAAACAGAGGAATGGAAACTGCTGCTCGGGTAAAAAACTACCATCTTATAATGCAACAAGATGAAGCTCAAATGGAAGGCTATTTTACCGGAATAACCCAAACAAAGGTTTATACTTCTTCGTTACTTCTCCCTATAAATATGACTTACCGTTTGAGCCCGAAGTGGAGATTACATGCAGGTATTTACGGTGATTATTTATTGTACGGCGAATTTTCGGGTTCGGTAAGCGATGGTTATTTGCGACATAATACGCCTGTTGGTATTAAAACAGAAATAACGGCAGCTAATCCGGCTTCGTACAATCTTTCTGAAAACATGGTGAAATGGGATGTGGGAGCACAAGTGGGATGTAATTGGAGTCTATTCTCAAAAATTAATTTGTTTGCCGAATTTGGTATTGGATTTTTTTCTATTTTTGAGGCTGATTTTGAAGCTGTATCATTTCCAATGTATCCCTTGTTTGGAACTATTGGGGTAGCAGTTAATTATTAAAAACTAATTTAACCTAATAAAACAACACTCTTATGAAAACAAAATTATTGTTTCTTTCAGCACTTTTCGCTTTTTCTTTTTCTGCTTTTGCCGGAACTTCTGTTGATTTTTCCGGTTCTTATGGTGGTATGTTAACAGTTGCAGTTGATTCGGTTAATCCAACTATGACTGAAGATACAATAGCTTTGAATTTAGAAGCTAATGGTTATTATACCTTAACTATTAGCGATTTTAGTTATTCAGGAACGGCAATTGGCGATATTGTGGTTGATTCCATTCAAATAACTAATGTAAACGGAGTAGATACATTAACTAGAGAAGGCTCTTTTGCCGGACCAACTGTTATGTTGATGCCTACAGTTATTACGTTGGAAGAAGGTGCAATTTATAGCGATGAGTCTATTTTTTTAAGTATTAATGTTTCTGTTCCAATGGCAAGTTTGACAATACCGGTATTTTTTGCTGGTGGAAAAATTGTTGCCGCCAATGCTGAAACTACTATTCAAAACATAGCTATAGTACCTTCTTTAGCAAGCGAATCTATTCGTGTACAAGCAGAAGCAGGTAACAATTATGTTATTTACTCTATAGGCGGATCAGCCGTAAAATCGGGTGTTCTTAATGACGAAGAGATAGATATTTCAGCCTTAGCTTCAGGAACTTATTTCTTTATCACAGGACGTAAATCAGCTAAATTTATTAAAAAATAGTTGATAGAATACCAACTGTTTTATAACCAACAAACCCCATCGAAACAATCGATGGGGTTTGTTGTGTTTTATGTTGTAGGTAGGTTTTGTAGAGACGCACGGCGTGCGTCTAAATTCACCATGTAAATATTTAATGTTATTTTTTCAGACGCACGCCGTGCGTCTCTACGGGAAACACATTCGTAAATTATATCATCCCACCATTTCCACCGCTTTAGCAATGGCCTTATCCAAACCACCCACATTTTTACCGCCTGCAGTAGCCATAAAAGGCTGTCCGCCACCGTTGCCATCAATTTCTTTGGCAGCTTCGCGGATAATTTGGTTGGCGTTGAGACCCGCATCTACTAGCGGCTGGCTCAATGCTACTGTAAGGGATGGTTTGCCATCAGAAACAGCACCAATTACCAAAAGGAATTTTACATCAGCAAAGCGTCCCCGTAATTGGGAGGCAATACCGCGTACCATTTCGGTAGGGATGTCGGCTTTGTACGTAATTACTTGAATCCCGTTTATTTCTTGTACTTTACCGGCTAGTTCGTTAGCTATAGCGCCTACACGTTCTTGGGCAAAGCTTTCTAGTTGTTTCTTTAAGTCGGCCGTTTCTTCCACCATTTTCTTAATCGTTGCAATTAAGTTCGGCGCATTATTGAAAAGCTCTTTGGCTTCGCGTACCAAGTCTTGTTGTTCGTCAATAAAAGCTTCAGCTTTTTCGGCAGAAACTGCTTCAATTCGACGAATACCTGCGGCTACTGAAGATTCAGATAAGATGCGAACCAAACCAATTTGCCCGGTGGCCTTTACGTGTGTTCCTCCACAAAGTTCTACACTAGTTCCGTATTTTACCACCCGCACTTTTTCTCCGTATTTCTCCCCAAACAAAGCCATCGCACCAAGCTTTTGTGCTTCAGCTATCGGCATTTCACGCGCTTCTTCCAATACGAGGTTTTGGCGAATTTTTTTGTTGGCTAGGCGTTCTACGGCACGTAATTCTTCGTTGGTTACTTTGGAAAAGTGCGAGAAGTCGAAGCGTAAATAATCGGCCGTTACCAAAGAACCTTTTTGTTCCACATGTGTGCCCAATACTTCGCGTAAAGCTTCGTGTAGTAGGTGGGTGGCGGTATGGTTATTTTCTATGGCTTGGCGTTTTTCTAAATTTACCACGGCTTTGAAAGTAGCCGTTACATCTTTTGGAAGTGATGTGCATAGGTGTATGCTTAAGCCGTTTTCTTTTTTTGTATCGATAATTTGCACGGTTTCACTGTCGGAAATCAACTGTCCGCTATCACCGCTTTGTCCGCCCATTTCGCCATAAAAAGGTGTTTTATCCAATACTAGTTGAAATAGAGATTTTTCTTTTTGGGTTACTTTTCGGTAACGAAGAATTTCTACATCGGCCTCTAATAAATCATATCCTATAAATTCAGATTCCCCTTCTTTTAAAGTTACCCAGTCGCTTGTTTCTACAGCAGCAGCATTACGAGCGCGCTCCTTTTGTTTTTGCATTTCGGCATTGAACTCGTCAATATTGGCAATCATGCCATTTTCACGTAAAATTAATTCAGTTAAGTCTAATGGGAAACCATAAGTATCGTATAATTTGAAAGCGATTTCGCCGCTTATTTCTTTTGTTTTAGTTTCAGACATTACTTTGTCCAGCAAGCGTATTCCTGTTTCTAAGGTACGCAAGAAAGATTCTTCTTCTTCTTTTATTACTTTTTCTACTAGACTTTGTTGTGCTTTTAATTCAGGATATGCTTCGCCCATGCTATCTATCAATGCCGGAATTAATTTGTACATAAAAGCTGAGCGTTGGTTTAAAAAGGTGTATCCATAACGTACGGCACGACGTAAGATACGACGAATTACATACCCTGCTTTAGCATTGGAAGGTAATTGTCCGTCGGTGATAGAAAAAGCAATGGTACGAATATGGTCGGCAATTACGCGCATCGCAATATCAGTTTTTTCGTTGTCGCGGTAATTTACGCCGGCAATTTTGCCAATTTCGGTAATGATAGGTTGAAACACATCCGTATCATAGTTGGATTGTTTGCCTTGTATAGCCATACACAAACGCTCAAAACCCATCCCTGTATCTACATGTTTAGCGGGTAGAGATTCTAACGAGCCATCTGCTTTTCGGTTAAATTGCATAAACACGTTGTTCCAAATTTCTACCACTTGCGGGTGGTCGTTGTTAACCAATTCTATGCCGGGTTTTTGTGCCCGTTCTTGGTCGCTACGCAAGTCTATGTGTATTTCGGAGCATGGACCGCACGGACCGGTGTCGCCCATTTCCCAAAAATTATCTTTTTTGTTTCCGTTTATAATACGGTCTTTAGGTAAAAATTTTGCCCAAATTTCGGCAGCTTCACTATCTTTTTCAAGTTTTTCTTTAGCATCGCCTTCAAAAACGGTAGCATAGAGGCGATTTTTATCTAATTTTACTACTTCGGTAAGGTATTCCCATGCCCATTCAATGGCTTCATTTTTAAAATAATCGCCAAACGACCAATTACCAAGCATTTCGAACATGGTATGGTGGTAAGTATCGTGCCCAACTTCTTCCAAGTCGTTGTGTTTGCCGCTTACACGCAAGCATTTTTGCGAGTTGGCAATACGGGGATATTTTACAGGAGCGTTTCCTAAAAAAATATCTTTAAACTGGTTCATACCGGCATTAGTAAACATTAGGGTAGGGTCGTTTTTAACTACCATAGGAGCCGATGCTACGATGTGGTGATTTTTGGATGCAAAAAAATCGGTAAATGATTTGCGAATTTCTTTAGCCGTCATGAATGTATTGTGCCAATTTGTTAATGTGTGCATTAGCCTTTATAAGCATAATTTACACGTAAATAAATGTTAGTTGTAATAAAAGAAAAGAAGCCTATTTTAAAAATAGAGTCATTGACATTTGCTAATTGACTCATTTCTTTTATAAACGTCATATTTTCTTTAATCGTGCGCAAAATTAGCAGAAAAATCCTTATTTTTGCGAAAATCGATTAGAAAAAAGGATTCTCTGTTACGGCGTAGTTAATATTGTTTTGCGTTGAAACAGGTTGGTTGGTGAGAATTGTAAGAATGGGAAAAACAAAGTATTATTTTAATCCGGAAACGCTTAATTATGACAAAGTTGATACTTCTTTTAAAGGAAGAATCAAACGCATATTAGTACATTTTTTTACCAGCTTTTTTTTAGGTATTGTTTTCTTTTTAATATTTGTATTTACCGTAGAATCACCTTATCAAAAGAACTTGCGTGCCGAAAATAATAGTGTAAAGGCACAATATAAATTATTAAACCGTCAGCTCGACCAAATACAAGAGGTGCTTTCTGATTTACAACAGCGGGATGATAATCTGTATCGAGTAATTTTTCAAGCCGAACCTATACCTATTGCTGTAAGAAAAGGAAGTTATGGAGGAACCAACAGGTACGATTATATTCGAGACTTTTCCAATTCAGAAATTGTAAAAAACACCACCCAAAAGGCAACAGAATTAAGTAGGCAAATTTATATCCAATCAAAATCGTTTGACGAAATTGTAAGGTTAGCCAAAACAAATGAACAACGCTTAGAGAACATTCCGGCCATTCAACCTGTTTTTAATAAAAATCTTAAACGTATGGCTTCCGGTTTTGGTATGCGTATCGATCCGGTGTATCATACACGTAAGTTTCATGCAGGTATGGATTTTACGGCGCCAACCGGCACCAAGATATTTGCTACCGGAAATGGTGTAATTGTGTATTCGGGTTGGAAACAAGGTTATGGAAATTGTGTTATTATTAACCATGGCTTTAATTATGAAACCTTGTACGGACACATGCATAAAATACTTAAAAACAGAGGGACAAAAGTTCAAAGAGGCGAAGTAATAGGTCTTGTAGGAAGTACCGGAAAATCTACCGGACCGCATTTACATTATGAAGTGCATTACAAAGGGAAGCCGGTAAATCCGATTAACTATTATTACAAAGACTTGTCGCCTGCTCAATACGACGAAATGTTACAGTATACCAATAACTGCGCACAGGTATTTGATTAGCAGTTGTATTTTGAATTTATAGCAACAAACAAAAAAATCAATTAGCATTGGCAAACGAACAGCAATTATTATCTGACGAAGAATTAATCAAACAAGAGTATTGGTATTTGATTGAGGATTATAAAAGTTCGGTTCACAACTTAAACTACGAACTAATTGATAAGGCATATAATTTTGCCACAAAAGCTCATCACGGAGCTCGTCGTAGGTCGGGCGAGCCGTATATGATACACCCGCTTTCGGTAGCTCGTATTGTTGTTAAAGAAATTGGGTTGGGAACTACTTCTATTTGTGCTTCCTTGTTGCACGATGTGGTGGAAGACACTGATTATACCGTAGATGATATCAGAAATATTTTTGGAGACAGAATAGCCAATATTGTTGACGGGCTTACAAAAATTTCGGGAGGCGTTTTTGCCGAGCAAGCCTCTACTCAAGCCGAAAATTTTAGGAAATTACTTTTAACAATATCTGAAGATATTCGTGTTATCATGATAAAAATAGCCGATCGTTTGCACAATATGCGCACGCTCAGCTCAATGCCCCCTGCCAAACAATATAAAATTGCCGGCGAAACCACCTATATTTATGCCCCCCTTGCCTATCGGTTAGGCTTGTACAAAATTAAAATTGAACTGGAAGATTTAAGTTTAAAGTACGAGCATCCTGAAATTTACCAACAAATAAAAAATAAGTTGTTGGAGGGAGATACTCAACGTAAGGAAGTGTATGCTCGTTTCATAAAACCAATTGAAAATCAACTTCAATTGATGAATTATGAATACGATATCGAAATGCGTGTTAAAAGTATTTCGTCTATTTGGAATAAAATGAAGGTAAAAAACATTCCATTCGAAGACGTATATGATTTATTGGCAGTACGTATAATCTTTAGAACACGCTATGATATTGAGGAAAAAAATCAGGCCTGGATGGTGTATTCTGCCGTAACCAGCCACTACCGACCTCACCCCGAAAGAATTAGAGATTGGATTAGCACTCCAAAAGCAAATGGTTACGAAGCTTTGCATGTTACCGTAATGGGCCCCGAAGGTATTTGGATAGAAGTGCAAATTCGTAGCGAACGCATGCATGCAATTGCCGAAAGAGGTATTTCTGCTCACTGGAAATATAAAAGCGGTGAACAAACTTCCGATTCTGAACTGGATAACTGGTTGAAAACAATCAAAGAGATGTTTGAAAATCCGGAACCTAGTGCCATCGATTTTTTGGATACTTTCAAATTAAATTTGTTTGCTACCGAAATATTTGTGTTTACCCCTAAAGGCGAAATCAAAACACTACCTCAAGGGGCTACAGCCTTGGATTTTGCCTTTTATCTTCATTCAGATTTAGGTTATCAATGTATTGGGGCTAAAGTAAATCATAAGTTAGAAGCTTTGAGCCATGTGTTAAATAGTGGCGATCAAATAGAAATACTTACCTCAAAAAAACAAACTCCGCAGCTCGAATGGTTAAACTTTGTAACAACAGCCAGAGCCCAATCGAAACTAAAAGCTGTATTTAAAAAAGAAACACGTTCAATTAGTGTTTTAGGTAAACAACTGCTTGAAGAAAACTTACAAAAATTAGGTATTCGTACCGATAACAACGAAAGCATCGATTTATTGCTTGAGTATTTTAAACTAGCTACGAAAGATGATTTATACTACGAATTGGGAAGAGGAACTATTTCGTTAGAGGGTATTGATGACAAGGTATTTAAGAAAAAAACAGGTTTAAAATGGCGCAACTATTGGAAGTTCCAATTTGTAGGGGCTAGAAAAAACAACTCTAAAAATGACGACGAGGAATTAACCGATGCTGATAAACCGATTAAAAAAATAGATCGAAGCAAAACGCTGAAACTTACTGATGATAACAAAGATGAGGCATACGAAGTTGCCGAATGCTGTAACCCTATACCCGGCGACGATGTGTTGGGTTATGTTAACGACAACGAGTTAATAACCATTCATAAAAGAGAGTGTGCGGTAGCGGCTAAATTAAAATCGAATTTTGGGGATAGGATTGTATCTATTGATTGGAGTTCCAAAAAAATTCTTTCTTTTCCTGCTGTAATTGAAGTAAAAGGTATTGATACCCAAGGAGTTTTGATTCAAATTATCCAGATTATTTCGGAA
Source organism: Paludibacteraceae bacterium (assembly GCA_016938015.1). Classification (GTDB taxonomy): domain Bacteria; phylum Bacteroidota; class Bacteroidia; order Bacteroidales; family Paludibacteraceae; genus JAFGVL01. Next base: position 2,207 of record JAFGVL010000041.1, on the reverse strand, counting down.
GAATTTGCTGTGAATATTGATAAACTGAAAGTAGAAAGTCACGACGGTATATTTGAAGGAATTTTTCAACTTAATGTGCATGCCGTTGACCATATCAATCAAATTTGTACTAAAATTTTAAAACTAAAAGCCATTAATTCTGTAAAAAGAGTGGACTTAATAGTTAATGAGAGTTAGTGGCTAGATAATAGCTTTTTTAGTTTACTTTACAATTGCCTTGTAAATTTGTTCTTCAATGTTTGTACGAACATTCATGCTCAATAATTTTTTATTCCAGCTGATGGGGTTTACTCTGTTTGATAGAAAAATATAGATTAATTCTTCTTTCGGATCTATCCATAAACAAGTGCCTGTAAACCCTGTATGCCCGTACATTGTACGTTTATCTGATTCTTTTCTGTCGAACCCTAATCCTCTATGGCTTGTAGCACTTTTGTAGGTGGTAAATAATTGGCAGGTTTCGGCAGATAAGTATTCTTTGTTACCATACTCCCCGTTGTTTAGAAGTAATTGAGCGTATTTAGCCAAATCGTTACTGTTAGAAAAAAGTCCGGCATGACCGGCTACTCCTCCCATAAAAGCTGCATTTTGGTCGTGCACATATCCTCTTAACAGTTGGTTGCGTAAAAACGTATCATTTTCGGTAGGTGCTATTTCTTCTTTTGCTTTTTGTTGCAAGGGGTTAAAGTAGGTGTTATTTGCCCCTAGGTCATTATAAAAATAAGTTGTTACTAATTCTTCTAAAGGTTTGTTAGCTACTTTTTCAATTATTTTTTGAAGAATTAAGAAACTTAAATCGCTGTATACGTATTTTTTAGTATTTGTATTTACAGGCGAAGCTACTAGATGTTGCCAAATACTATCTTTAAATGAAGAAATAAGAAAAAGGCTATCGGCAATAGGAATAGTATGTAGTGAGTCTTTTATTGCACTAACATAATTTTTTTTGTAGGCATAATTTTTATGTGCAAAGGTGTTTTGGTCTACTTGCAGGCTGTAAACCTCATCTTTTTTGTTACTCATTAATTTTCTTTGAACAGAATTTTCGTCGATGGCTTTTTCGTAAAAAGGAATAAATGCTTTTAATCCGGCCTGATGTAACAATAAATCGTTAATGGTACAGTTTTTTTTGTTGCTGTTTTTTAATTCGGGCAGGTAATAACTAATTTTTTTATCGAGTTCAATTTTATTTTCATCATATAGCTTCATTAATACGGGTAGTGTTGCTGTAATTTTGGTTAAAGAAGCGAGGTCGTACAAGTCGGAGTTTTTAACCTCCTGCAATTTTGAGTAATCATGATAACCAAAGGATTTATGATAAACAACTACTCCCTTTCTGGCAACTAATATTTGGCAACCCGGCATGGCTTCGTTTGCAATGGCAGTGTTTACGATAGTATCTATTTTTTGTAGTTCGATAGTGTTTAACCCTACACTTTCGGGAGTACCGTATGCAAGCCGGTTCTTTTTTGTGTCCACACCATCGCCTCTCGACATCATGTTTGGGGTATTGATAGGAAGCCTGCCCAAAGCACCTATCCCCCCAAATATGGCCTGAGCAGAAGCATTTTGTGTCATAAATAAGTTTTCGTAAGCCACCACAACGCCTTTGGCTTTTTCTATGGATAAAGGATAGTTTTTTAATTGGTATGCAGAAGTAAAGAAAACTAGAATGGTTTTTTTCTTGGCACTTAACTGAGCTATTAGGCTATCGGATAATTGTGTGCTGTGAATGGCAACAATCAGTAAATCGGCCGCTTCAATTTTTTGTTTGAACCTTTCTAAAGAGTCGGAGTAAAAAGTACCGTTTAAATCATACGAATTTACGGCAGTGTATAAAGAAGCTGTTTGAACAAAGTGTGTTGCTGCCGATGCCCCAACAGAAACAATTGCAATGTGTTTGTCTTTTAGTTCTTTAACGGGGATTATTTCGTGGTTATTTTTTAAAACAGTAACGCTTTGTTTTACCATTTTTTGTTGTAACAAAACAGCATTAGGTGTGTTTATGCGTGTTTCTAAGTTCGATAATTCGATGGGTTGAAAGTCTTTTATACCATACAAGTATTTATACGTTAATATTTTTTTGCATTTTTGGTCAATTAGTTCCATGCTTAGTTGGCTATCTTGAATGGCTTTTTTTACAGCATCAAATTCTTTTTTCAGAGATAAGGGGTCTAAAATACAATCGTTTCCGGCCAAAAGAGCTT
>JAFGVL010000040.1 GCA_016938015.1 Paludibacteraceae bacterium | reverse complement strand
TTCTATTATTCAGTCAATTCTATTATTTTGTAATTCAGTTAATTCTATTATTTTGTCAATTCAGTCAATTTTATTATTTTGTAATTCCGTCAATTCTATTATTCTTTCTGTTTAATATCATTTTTTTTCTTACGTTAAAGGTTTAATTTTCGCAAAAAATAACTAAAACCTAAAATCATGGCAATAATAATTACCGGTAATGATCTTACTGTAGAAAAAGTTGTAAAAGTTGCTCGTTTTAACGAAAAAGTTGAGCTTCATCCAGATGCACTTGAAAGAATAAAAGTTTGTAGAGCAATGCTTGAAAAGAAAATTCAGGCACATGAAATTATGTACGGAGTAAATACAGGAATTGGCGAGTTTTCGGAAGTTGTACTTGATGATGATCAGGTTAAGGATTTTCAAAAATATTTGATATATAATCACGCGGCCGGAATTGGCGATGCAATGCCTCTTGAATGGGTACGTGGAGCAATGGTAGGCAGAATTAACGTTCATGCGCATGGACACTCAGGAATAAGACCTGAAATTACTCTTACATTGGTTGAAATGCTCAACAAAGGTGTAACTCCTTTTGTTTGCAGAAAAGGTTCCGTTGGTGCTTCTGGGGATTTAGCTCCAATGTCTCAAATTGCTCTTCTTATGATGGGCGAGGGAAAAGCTTATTTTGAAGGCGAACTATACGAAGGAAGAGTAGCTATGGAAAAAGCCGGTATCCCAATTCCCGGATTACAAGCTCGCGACGGACTTGGCACAATTAACGGCTCGAACGTTTTAACAGCAATGAGCGCAATTATGGTTTATGATTCAAATCGTTGGTTAAAACAGGCTGAAATTGCAGCTTCAATGTCATTAGAAGCTCTTGGTGCTAACATGGGACCATTCAACCATAAAATTCACGAAGTACGTGGATTTAAAGGTGCAATGCGTAGTGCTGCTGCAATTCGTAAAGTTGTTGCCGGTGGCGATTTGGCTGAAAAAAGAGTAAAAACTAAAGTACAAGATGCGTATTCTATGCGTTCTACACCGCAAGTGGTTGGAGCTGCTCATGATGCTCTTGCTTATGCTCGTTCTCAGGTTGAAATTGAACTTAATGGAGTAGGGGATAATCCTATCTTTTTCCCGGAAGAAAACACTCAATTATCAGGAGCAAACTTTCAAGGAACTCCTGTTTCTCTTCCTATGGACATGATTAGTGCAGCCATTACAATGGTTTCTGTTATGTCTGAAAGAAGAATGAATCGTTTGAATAATCCGGCTTTAAGCGGTGGTTTACCTCCGTTTTTAACAAAAGGTGCCGGAATGTTTTCGGGGTTAATGTTAAGCCAGTATACTGCTGATATGCAGATAGTTGAACAAAGAATTCTTTCTGCTCCGGCTTCTGTTCAATCTATTCCTGCTGCTGCTGATCAGGAAGATTTTGTTTCAATGGGAATGAACACTGCGTTAAAGAATTTTCAGATACTTGATAATGCTTATGGGATTTTAGGTATTGAGTTTTTTGCGGCTGCTCAGGCAATGGATTTGCGTGAATGGCAATTCGGAAATGGATCTAAAAAGGCTCACGAAGTTATTCGTAAATATGTTGACTTTTTGGAAATTGATCGTCCGCTTTATAATGATCATAACGCCATGAAGGAACTTGTAAAACAAGGTGAAATTCTTGACGAAGTTGAAAAAGTTATTGGAAGCTTACAATAATAAAAATGATAATATTATGCCCTAAATCATTGATTTAGGGCGTTTTAATGCAAAAAAATAAGCCTGACATTTGCAGGCTTTCATACTTTGGGTTAATGTAATTGGACTATGAAAATTTTCAATTTATTATTTAATTGGTATTTTATGGTTTAAAAATTTTACAAATTTTATGCCAGTGCTGCAAAACCCATAAAAGCAAGTGCTAGAATACCGGCTACAATAAGTGCAAGTGGTGCTCCTTTCATGTATTCAGGAACATCAGAAAATTCTAGTTGTTCGCGAATACCTGAGAAAATTATTAATGCAAGTCCAAAACCAATAGCATTTGCAATTGCAAAAACTGTACTTTCCATCAATCCGAAATCTTTGCTTGTAGCTGCTAAAATAGCAACTCCTAATACAGCACAGTTTGTAGTAATCAAAGGTAAAAAGATTCCAAGAGCTTGATAAAGAGGCGGGCTAACTTTTTTTAGAACAATTTCTACCATTTGAACCAAAGCAGCAATTACTAAAATAAAAGTAATTGTTTGAAGGTATTCAATGTCAAATTTTAATAAAACATATTTTTGCAAAAGCCAAGTTACGATAGTTGCAATAGTCATTACAAACGTAACTGCTCCTGTCATACCAACAGCTGTGGATATTTTTTTTGATACTCCCAAAAATGGACAAATTCCTAAGAATTTTGATAAAACAATGTTATTTACAAAAATTGCCCCTATTATGATTAATATATATGTCATTTCAAGAAAATTTACAGTTTATAATTAACAATTATTATTGTGCTGGTTTTTTAGATAGTTTATTTACAATTGCAATAATAAAACCGAGAGCAATAAAAGCACCGGGAGCAAGAATAAATACTAACATTCCATCTGATTGATACAAATGTAGATTCACTCCAAAAACTCTACCAGAGCCTATAATTTCTCTTACTGCTCCTAAAAGAGTTAATGCAAATGTAAAGCCTATCCCCATTCCTAATCCGTCAATTGCTGAGTCTAAAACATTGTTTTTTGAAGCAAAAGCTTCAGCTCTTCCTAATACTACACAGTTTACAACAATTAAAGGAATAAATAATCCTAATGCTTTATATAAATCAGGAACATACGCATGAAGTACTAAATCCACTATTGTAACAAAAGTTGCAATAATTACGATGTAAGATGGGATACGTACTTTATCAGGAATGAAATTTTTGACTAACGAAACTACAATATTTGACATTACAAGAACAAAAAGTGTAGCTAAACCCATTCCAATTCCGTTTTCGGCAGAGGTTGTTGTTCCTAATGCAGGACACATACCCAAAAGCATTACAAAAACAGGATTTTCTTTAATAAATCCTTTGGATAATATTTTAAGTTTGCTCATAATTTACTTGTTTAGTTTTTTGAAAATAAAAATAAATAAACCTAATGCTAAGAATAATATTAGCACATAATGGGCTTTCCCACCAGATTTTCCTTTTAATTCTCCTATTTTAAAATATGTTGCGCAAGCTCGGTTTACTGCGTTACAATATGCTCTGGAAGAGATAGTTGCTGCGGTAATGGCATCTATTTCCCCTCCGTCTTTTGAAACTTTTATGTTTATTGGTTCAGCGTATTTTTTTCCATCGGATTCAGAAGTATTAAATTCGGGTTTTTTACCAATAAATTGTTTTGACCACCATGTAGTATCAGATCCAGAAATAGACATAGATTTTTCGTTTTCCATTTTATCTCCAAGTCCGGGTGTTTCTTTATGCTCTAAAATCATAGTGTTGTATATTGTTCCATCTGGCAAAAAACCAACCATTACCGAGAAACGACCAGAAAAGCCTTCGTCCGTAAAACTTTCTACTGCAATCCCAACAATTTCATTATTGTTTTTTCCTATATAACAAATAAGGGTGTCAACACCGGAAGCTATTTTAACTGTATCTTCAAGAGGTGAATTATCAAATTTCGGCAACACAAGTGATAAAGCTTGTTCCTTTTTCTGGTTTTCAGCCTGAGTTATCGGGTCTTTTGTTAATGTATATACATAAGCCAACAGTGCCGACGCAATCCCTGTTATTAATAACAAGGTAAGACTCATTGTCAACAAAGTGGATTTCATTTTACTTGCCATAACTTTTTTAAGTTAAGAATTAAAAAATAAGAGTTAAGAATATATTATTTTTTTGCTCCGAATAATTTTGGTTTAAATCCTTTGTTAATAATCGGAACAAAAGCATTCATAATTAGAATAGCAAAGGAAACCCCTTCGGGATAAGCTCCCCACAAACGAATAACCATTGTTAGTACCCCAATTCCAACTCCAAATACAATTTTTCCGCTATTGCTCATTGGCGAAGTTGAGTAATCGGTTGCCATATAAATTGCTCCAAGCATAATACCTCCTGTTAATAAATGAAATAATGGATCAGCATTAGCTTCTGGATTCATTAACCAAAATATTCCTGAAATTAAAATAACAGTGATAAAAATTGATCCCGGAATATGCCATGAAATTACTTTTTTAAATAGTAGGTATATTCCTCCAAGTATAAGCAGTAAAGCACTAATTTCTCCGAGCGAACCGCCCATTTGTCCGTAAAACATTTGCAAATGAGAAGGAATATTTTGCATTATTGAAGACATTGCTTCTCCGTTTTTCAGACCTTCTTTCATTACTCCTAATGGAGTTGCTCCTGTAATTGCATCAATATATACTCCTCTGTTAACCAAAGGTGTAGGCCATGAAGTCATTTGAACCGGAAAAGAAATAAGTAAAAACACACGTCCAACAAGTGCAGGATTAAAAGGATTTTGTCCTAAACCGCCGAAACTTAATTTTCCCACTCCAATTGCAACTAATGCTCCTACAATAATTATCCAAATTGGCAAATTACTTGGAACATTAAAGGCTAATAATAAACCGGTTATAATTGCAGAACCATCCCAAATTGTAGGCTCTTTTTTTAGAATAAATTTTACTATCAACCATTCAAAAACTACTGCCGCTACAACAGCTACCGCTGTGACTACTAATGCACCTACTCCGTAGAAAAACAGCGATAGAGCCAATGATGGCAATAACGCAATAATTACGGCATACATCAATTTTTTAACATCGGGCTTTGTATGCAAGTGAGGTGATTGTGATATTACTAGTTTGCTCATTATTTATTGTGCTTATAATTGAAAAAAATGATATTTATTTTGTGTTACGTGCTCTAATCATTGCACCTACATTTTGTTTTCCAAATCTGATATAATCTAAAAGTGGTCTGTCTGAAGGACAAATAAAACTGCAAGAACCACATTCAATACAGTCCATATTGTGTTCTTTTTCTGCTTGTTCCCACATTTGTTTTTCAGCAACACTCATTAATAAATAAGGTTCTAAACCTTGCGGACAAACATTTACACATTTTGTGCATCTAATACAAGGCATTATTTTACCTCTTTTAGATTCGGCTTGTGTCATTATAAGAATGCCTGATGTTCCTTTTGTTACAGGGATTTCGGTGTCTTTTATTGCTTTCCCCATCATAGGTCCGCCATTGATTATTTTACCAGTATCTTCAGGTAATCCGCCGGCTTCTTCAATTAGCATACTTATTGGTGTTCCGATACGAACTTTAAAATTTCCGGGATTTTTAACAGATTTGCCTGTAAGTGTTACTATTCTGTCAATTAGTGGTTTATTCTTTTGAACTGCTTCGTAAATAGCATAAGTTGTTCCAACATTTTGTACAACAACTCCAACATGAATTGGTAGTCCTCCGGAAGGAACTTCACGACCGGTAATTGCTTTAATAAGTTGTTTTTCGCCTCCTTGTGGATATTGAACTTTTAAAGGAACAATTTCTATGTCGGCGTCTATTTTAGAAGCAAGATTAGTTAAATGTTCAATAGCATCGGGTTTGTTGTTTTCAATTCCGATAAATGCTTTTGTAACATTTAGAGCTTTCATGAATATTTTTGTTCCGATTAGCAATTCTTCACCATGTTCAAGCATTAATCTGTGGTCAGATGTTAAATATGGTTCGCATTCTACACCATTAATGATTAGAAATTCGCAAGTTTGACCTTTTGGTATTGAAAGTTTTACATGAGTGGGAAAAGTTGCTCCGCCAAGCCCAACAATACCCATTTCAGAAGCTTTTTTTACAATTTCTTCGGCAGAAAGTGTAATTTCGTGTTTGATATCAGGTGTTGTATCAATTGTTGGTTCCCATTCATCTCCTTCAACTTTAATAACAACAGCAAGTTTTTTATAACCGCTTGTGTCTAACATTTCATCAACTTTCAAAACAGTTCCTGAAACACTTGAATGTACATTTGCAGAAACAAAACCTCCGGCTTCAACTATTCTTTGTCCAACTTTAATTTTTGCTTTTTTATCTACAAGTACCTTGTTTGGTGCTCCTAAATGTTGTTGTAACGGAATTACAACTTGTTCGGGAATACCCAGCGTTATTATTTTTTTATCGGCTGATAACTTATTTTCTGGTGGATGAACACCGCCTTTAGGGAATGTCTTCAGCATAATTTTTAAATTAATAGTTAATAGTTAATGGTTAATAGTTATAGATTAACTATTAAAATTATTCTTCTTTTTTATCAGAGTCTTTTGCTATTTCTTTAAGATCAATTGTTTTTTCTTCCGCTTTTACTTCGTTTTTTTCTTCTTTTTTAGGAACTTCTTTCTTAGGTTCGTCTGTTTTAACTTTTCTTGGCGGAAAATTAAGTTCCCATATTGCATTTGTAGGACAAGCAGTTACGCAGGCACGACAAAGTTTACATGCCACAGGGTTAATATACGCAAGGAAATTATCAATTGTAATCGCATCAAATTTACATACGTTCACGCAAGATTTACACCCAGTACATGCAACCTGACAAGATTTTTTAGCAGTTCCTCCTCTGTCATGGTTCACACAAGAAACAAAAATTCTTCGGTCTTTTTTTCCTTTTGGACGTAATTCAATAATGTCTTTAGGACATGCATCTACACATGCTCCACAAGCTGTACAGTTTTCAGGGCTAACAATTGGTAGAAGTGTTTTTTCGTCAATATAAATGGCATCAAATTTACAAACATCAACACAATCGCCATGTCCAAGACAACCATATTGGCAATCGGTGTGTCCGCTGTAAAGAGCAGATTCCATTGCGCAAGTTGTTGCACCGTCGTAGTCGGTTGTTCTTTGTCGGTATTCAGGTGTTCCATTGCATCTGATAACTGCTATTTGTGGGTCTTTTGCTTCAACAGTTTTACCTAAAATAGAAGCAACTTTTGCCATTGTTTCATTACCACCTACTGGGCAGAAAAGAGTTCCTAAATCTTCAGCTTTTACGCATGATTCAGCAAAATTTCTACAACCCGGAAAACCACATCCTCCACAATTTGCAGCAGGGAGTATTCCTTCAACTTCGTCGATTTTAGGATCTTCGTAAACCTTAAATTTTTGAGCGATGAAAAATAATATCACTCCTCCTAAAAGGCCTATCGCACCTAATACAATTACTGAAAGTAGAATTATATTCATTATATTGTTAGTTTATAAAGTTCTTAAAGCTTGTCCCGTGAGGATCTAAAAGTTTTTAAAGCTTATAAAGTATTAAAGTTCTTAAAGTTTATAAAGTTCTTAAAGTTTATAAAGTTCTTAAAGTTTATAAAGTTC
>JAFGVL010000039.1 GCA_016938015.1 Paludibacteraceae bacterium | reverse complement strand
TTTTTTCTTTTCAAGTGAGCAATGCACAAGGTCCGGGAGAAGCACCTTCGCCCGATATTGATTATAATCGTAGAGCCTTATCAAGAGCCGAATATGGAGATTATCGGGGAGCTATACAAGATTATACTCAAGGTTTGGCTTTTAAACCAACAGATGTGGCCATGTATGTAAATAGGGGTTTAGCTAAAGTAGAACTGAAAGACGTGAAAGGAGCTTTATTTGATTTTGATATGGCTATTGCTATTGATTCTACCTTTGTAAGAGCGTTAAACTGTAGAGGAACTCTTTTAATGGAGCAGAAAAGATACAAAGAAGCTTACGAGGATTTTAATAGAGCGTTAAAATTACACCCAAATTATGCCAATGCACTAATTAATAGAGGTCTTGTGAAAAGAGAATTAAAAGATTCTATTGGAGCTTGTAACGATTGGCAATTAGCTTCAACCATGGGTAAAAGTAGAGCAACTGATTATATTTTAAGATATTGTAAGTAATGATAGAAATAGATATTGAAGAACGAAGAAACAGAGCTGTAGCTTATTTTATGGAAGGTTATAATTGCTCTCAATCTGTTTTTATGACTTACACCGATTTTGTTGGGGTAGATATAGAATTGGCAAAAAAACTATCTGCTCCTTTTGGTGGAGGCATGGGGCGTATGGGTGAAGTGTGTGGTGCTTGTAGCTCTATGTTTCTAATTGCCGGCATTAAATATCCATTTGTTAACCCTAACAACCACGAAGCTAAGATAAAAACATACGAAATAGTTCAACACTTAGCCAATCAATTTAAACAAGAGTTTGGTACTATAATTTGTGCTGAATTGCTTAATATTGAGCAAATGTTTCAAGATTCAACTCCATCTGATAGTAATTCAAAATTCTACGCTGAGCGTCCTTGTGCTCGTTTTGTAGCCAAAGCTACCGAAATTATTGGACGAGAAATTATGACTAAAACAACTTAATTTCTTTAACTTCTTATTTGATTTGTAACAATTTTTTATTCTAACTTTTTACGTTTCTTAAATAATCGTAATTTTTTTTAATCGGCATAAGTTTAACTAAAAATTCTGCTGATTATGAACAAATGTTTATTATATTTGCACTTCTTAAATAAACATATGTTCATAATTGATGAATGTTTATTGTTTAAAATAGATAGAGGAATTACTTATGAATAGGAGTTTTTAAAGTATTTATAATCATATAATATTTAATTAATTATTAAAAAAGAAAATGAAAATTGCCATAACATCAACAGGAGATTCTCCTAGTTCTAAAGTAGATAGTCGTTTTGGACGCTGTACTTATTTTGCATTTTATAACACTAAAGACGCAAGTTTAGAGTTTTATGCTAATCCAAATAAAGATGCAAGTGGAGGGGCTGGTCCTGCTTCGGCACAGTTTATTGCTTCAAAAGGGGTTGAAATGGTTTTTTCAGGTGATTTTGGAGGTAAAGCAAAAGATATATTTGATAAGCTTGCTATCGAAATGAAAACTATTGATACTGATAATTTAACAGTAGAAGATGTATTACCACTAATAATTAAAGAAATGTCGAAACTTAATGGAAAAGGTCCCGATAATAAAGGGAGTAAAACCGGACGTGGTTTAGGTAAATGTAGTAATTTATCTAGTAACGATTTATTGCAGAAACTTGGACAAGGATTGGGCTTAGGTAGAAAAAAAGAAGGTTCTAAAGGACAAGGACAAGGTAAACGCTTACAAAGCGGAAATAAATAAATTTTAAAAAGGAGGTTATTATGCCAGGATTAAACAGAAAGGGTCCAAATGGCGAAGGTGCCATGACGGGTCGTAGAATGGGACAATGTAGTCCTGAAAACAAAGGTAAATCTGCAGAAGAAATTATTAAAGAAAGATCTTCGTATGCTTCTTCATCAGATGTAAACCAAGCAATTACCGGAAATGGGTTTGGTATGGGTAGAGGTATGGGTATGGGTAGAGGTATGGGTTTAGGTAGAAGAGGAGGAGGTAAAAACTTCGGACGTGGTTTAGGTAGATAATATCTGTTTTAATAGAGTGAGGGGTGATTAACATCGTACAGTATTTTTTTGCTGTACGATGTTATCTTATTTAAAAAATCACGAATGATAATTAGGTGCAACCAAAATGCCCTAATGATTTATAAGAAAAATATATATACTAGCATAATTATGAATGAAATTTTTGCAATTCCTATTGAAAGTGGTGTGTTGTGTTCTCATTTTGGACATTGTAGCTTATTTTCAATTATACATATTGAGAATAATAAAGTAGCAGCTACTAAGTTTTTAGTGCCACCGGTACATGAACCCGGAGTATTGCCTAATTGGTTGGCCGAACAGGGTGTAACTGAAGTTATTGCAGCAGGAATAGGTCAAAGTGCCATTAATTTACTTAATAAAAAAAACATACATGTTACTATTGGTGCGCCTTTAAAATCGCCTCAAGAGCTAGTAACCGATAAATTAAATAATACGTTAACTACAAGCGAAAATGTTTGTAATCATTAATATCGTTGTATATGAAAATAGCTATTGCTAGTGGAAAAGGCGGTACAGGAAAGACTTTTGTTTCAACCAATTTGTTTTGGGTAGCACAATATGCCGGTAAAAATTGTGTATTGGTAGATTGCGATGCAGAAGCTCCAAATGTAGGTGAGTTTCTTAAAGGAGAAAAACAGTCACAAGAAGACGTTACACAACTAATCCCTGTTATTAATCAAGATGCTTGTGTGTTTTGTGGTAAATGTTACGAATACTGTAATTACAATGCTATTTTTTATTTGCCCGAACGAAAAATGATACAACTTACCGAAGAATTGTGTCATTCGTGTGGAGCTTGTGTTGTTGCTTGTAAACATGGTGCTATAACTGAGAAAGTTAAAAAAACAGGTACAATTACAAAGTTTCAGTATGCTCCGAATGCTACAATTCTTGAAACCAGAACAGAGATTGGAACTGCTTCTTCGGTACCTATTATTAAGAAAGGAATTAAGGCTATAGAACCTAATCAATTAGCTCTTTTAGATGCTCCTCCCGGAATTTCATGTCCGTTTATTGCAACAGTAGAAAGTGTTGATTTTGTGTTGTTAGTTACAGAACCAACTCCTTTTGGTTTAAATGATTTAAAACTATCCGTGGAAACATTACAGAAAATGCAAATACCTCATGCTGTAGTAATTAATAGATCCGGATTAGGCAATCAGGAATCTTATAATTGGTTAAAAGAACAAGGAATAGAAATATTATTGGAAATTCCTTTTGATAAAGAAATTGCAAAAATATACTCTGAAGGGAAAATGTTATCGGAGGTAAATGAAACGTATAGAAATCAATTTTTATTATTGTTAGAAAAAATAATATCCGTAAGAAAGGAGCCTTTGTCATGAAAGAAATTGTAATATTAAGTGGTAAAGGTGGTACAGGTAAAACAAGTATTAGTGCAGCTTTTGCTACATTGCAAGCAAATACCGTAATGGCCGATTGTGATGTTGATGCGGCTAACTTGTACTTAATTCTTCAGCCCAACAATTATAGAGAAGAAACATATATTTCGGGCAATATTGCTGTAATAGATTACAACATATGTATTGCTTGTGCAAAATGTGTTACTTATTGTCGTTTTGATGCCATATCGGTAATCAATGATAAGGTGGAAATTTCGTCAACGGCATGTGAGGGTTGTCAGTTATGTGCGCGTATTTGTCCTGTTAGTGCAATTAGTATGTTGCCAAGTGATAATAGCAGATGGTATATTGGTACTTATAGAAATGGAACAGTTGTGCATGCACGTTTGGCTCCCGGCGAAGAAAATTCGGGAAAGTTAGTAAGTGTTGTACGAGATCAAGCACGTAAAGTTGCTGAAGAAAAAAATCAAACCACAGTGTTACTCGATGGACCTCCGGGAACCGGTTGTCCTGTAATATCTTCATTAACAGGAGCCTATAAATCTATTTTGGTTACAGAACCAACAAAATCAGGTTTTCACGATTTGAAACGAATTGCTGCTTTGGTACAAAATTTTAAAGTTAAACCGTTTGTTTTAATCAATAAATACGATTTAAATACAGCTTTGTCCCACGAAATTGAAAATTGGTGCAATGTTCAAGAAATACCTCTTGTTGGAAAGTTACCATTTGATACAAAGGTAGTGGAAGCGATGATACAATGTAAGAGTATTATAGAATATGCTCCAACCTGCGAAGTGAGTAATATACTTAAACAAGTTTATGATAAAGTTATAAAAAATGACTAGTTTATTACATATTGGGTTACAGATTAATCAATCTGATTTAAATAATTTTTATATAGATGTGTTGGGAGGAAAGCTTGAAAATACGTTTACGCTTTCTTCGACTGATGCTCAACTAATTTTTGGTTTGAATGAAGAAATTACAGCCTATTTTGTTAGTTGTGAAGGAATTATGTTTGAACTTTTTGTTAGAAATAAATCTCTTGAAAAATCATGTTCTCATAGTTGTTTGCTATTAAAGAATGCAACATTAATAGCTAATAGAGCAAAACAAAAAGGGTATTCGTTATACGTTCGGAAAAAATACGAGAAGGATACTTATTTTATAAAAGATTTAAATAATAATTTATTTGAGATAAAAATTCAATAGATAAGAATTTTAAATGCGATTGAAAAATAAATGAATTAGAGGAGGGAGAAATGGAAAAGAAAAAAATTGAAATTGAAAAAAAAGAACTTTCTACGATTAAACATATTATACTTGTAGCCTCAGGTAAAGGGGGAGTTGGAAAATCGACAGTTGCTGCTACTTTAGCGTTATCTTTAGCAAAAGACGGCAGTAAAGTGGGTTTGCTTGATGCAGATTTATATGGGCCTTCTGTGCCACTATTATTTAATTTAGAAGATGAGCAATTGCGTGTTGAGCATAAAGGTGAAAAAGATTATTTTATTCCCTTTATTAAAAGTGGAATTAAACTTATGTCAATAGGATTTTTGATTAATACTAAACAACCTATTGTTTGGCGTGGTCCACGGGCATCGAGTGCAATATCACAAATGTTGGTAGATACAAATTGGGGTGAATTGGACTATTTAATTATTGACACTCCTCCGGGAACTAGTGATATACACATTACATTGTTACAAAATTTTGTAACCGCAGGTGTTGTTATTGTTACTACCCCACAATTAATGGCTTTGTCTGATGTTCAAAAGGCTATAGCTATGTATAAAGATAATCTTATTGGAACGAAAGTTTTGGGGATAATTGAAAATATGGCTTGGTTTTCTCCTTCCAAACATCCTGAAGAGAAATATTTTTTGTTTGGTAAAGGTGGTGGGCAATATTTAGCAGATAAATTTTTAATCCCTTTAATAGCACAATTACCTATTAACGAAACTATTTGTACAGCTTGTGATAAAGGAGAAATAAATGAATTGATGCAAGATGTTTTTTTTGAAAATTACACGAAAGAATTATGTGTTAATTTAAAAAAACAACTGGAACTGAATATTGCTTAAGTTATTATTATGTCTGTTATTAAAAATTTGAATAAATTAAATATCCTGTTGTTATTTTTATTGTTCTTCATAGGGGAAGTTCATGCTCAAGAAATAAGTTATTTAAAATCAACGGAAGTAAATGTGTTATTGAAAGAAAATAGTTTTCAAAATTTTGTGTTGATTGATGCTAGAGATAGTGTAATGTTTCAATCGGGGCATATAAAAAATGCCCTAAATTTTGATGCTTTTCAAGATAATATATCTTTTTTATTAAAAAATGTATTGGAATATGATGTCTTAATCGTGTATTGTTCTAATCAACGAAGAAGTGAACGTATTATTGAGGTGTTAAAGGAACTTGCTTATAAAGGAAAAATAATTTATATGATTGATGGTTTAACAGGTTGGAAATCAAATAAACTTGAAACTATTGTTAAGGAATAAGTAATAACAAAAATGAAAAAATTTGTATTATTAATAATTGGATTATATGCCGTGCAGCTTTTTGCTCAGCAATATGTTCATTTTAATATAAGTCAAGCAGACGAATTGGTAGTTACAACAAAAGATTCGGTTTATATACCAATAAATACTACAGATACTTTAGGTCCTGTTATTGTACAAGGAGGAACACCTCCTTTTCAATACCAGTGGACTCCTTCAAATTATTTAGTAAATAGTGAGGTGGCAAATGCTACTGCAACTGGCGTTGAATTAATGGTATATACTTTAACGGTAACCGACAACAACGGTTGTACTGCATCCGATATTTTGGTTGTTGATACAACTGATATAGTTAGTTCTATATCAATGATTAGAACAGATGGTTTGTTTACGGTTAAGTACTATGAACAAGGTGAAAAGATAGCTATAGAATCAAATTTTTGTTTAATAGAGAATGCTTCGGTAAAACTGTACGATGTTAATGCTCAACTTATAAGCAATCAATATATTACAACTGTTGATAAAACGATTCAATTTACTAATTTAAACAAAGGAGTTTATTTAGTTATAATACAATATCAAAATGTAACAAGTAGTTATAAATTATTAGTGCGGTAGTAATAATAAGTTGTTGAACTCGATTTAATATAAATTTTTATTCTCGTGAAAAAGTTTAACTGTTTTATAGTTGTTAGTTTGTTTTTGGGTTCAACCCTTTTTGTTAAAGGGCAATCGTTTGTATATCAAGGCGACCAGTTGTACTTGGTGTTGGATGATTTAAAAAGAGGTTCGTTGATATGGCAAAATTCTATAGATAGTATAACTTGGAATGATATTCCCGGATCAAGTATAAATCCATATGTATTTATACCTACAGAAACTGCTTTTTACAGAGCAAAAGTATATGAAGGTACTTGTAATCCAATATATACAAACCCGATTAAAGTGGAACTGAAATGTTTTGTTTGTGGAGATACTTTGATAGATTATCGTGATGGACAGAAGTATCCAACTGTTTTAATAGGTTCACAATGTTGGATGGCAAAAAATTTAAATGTAGGTAAAATGATACTTTTAGGAGACAATCAAAGAAATAATGGTGTTATTGAAAAATATTGTTACAATAACGATTCTTCTAAATGTACTACTTATGGAGGTTTATATCAATGGGATGAAATGATGCAATTTGTTACTACCGAAAGCACAAAGGGTATTTGTCCCTGTAATTGGCATGTGCCTAGTGAAAGTGAATGGCAAACATTAGAACTATCGTTAGGAATGTCGGTTTCAGAAGTAGCAAGATACAATGTAGATGCTTGGGATAGAGGAACTACAGAAGGTACAGCTTTGAAAGTGTCCGGAGCAACCGGGTTTAATGCTTTGTTAAGTGGAATGGGAACGCCTTATGGCTTTTATAATTTAGGAATCTTTGAGTATACCTATACCTCTAGTATATACAACACAAATTATGCTTGGCGGAGGTGTTTGAGGTCAGGTTATTCTACTATTGGTAGATGGAATACTTTTTATAAGTCGTATGCATTTTCTGTTCGTTGTGTAAAAAATTAAATTTATACATTATGGATAATGTTATCTCTTCGGAATTAAAATAATAAAACAATTTTAACTCTTATGCGTATTAAGGGATATGTTTGATAATAAAAAGTTTTTTATATGTATTTAATTAATTCTATTCAAATGAAAAGAACTGTATTTATTAACCTTTTTATATTACTTTTTTTACTGGGGTGTAAAGAAGAGCAAGAAACTGTTCCTAATTCTAGTGTTTTAGTATCGTTTGATAGTTTAACCATTCAAAATGATACAATACCTACCGGATCAACAACAACAGTAACAGCAGTAGCTCAAGGTTCTGAATTAACTTATTTATGGTCGGCTACACGTGGTGATATTGTGGGTTCGGGAAATGTAGTAACATATGTTGCTCCAACTTGTGTTATTGGTGATAATGAAATTTCGTGTGTAGTTAAAGCATCTAATAAATCCGAAGGTAAAAAAACGCTTGTAACGGTATATTGAAAAATTTAGTTGTAATAGTATGTTGTTTTTGTTTGTTTTCTGTTGAAACAAATGCTCAGTGTTTTGCGTCATCCGGAAACCCTGTTGGAGGAAGTGATAATATTGGCGTGTTGGATAAGCAATTATTAAGAGTACACACCTTTTATCGTTATAATTATGCCGGAAAATATTACGCAGAAAACAAAACATATACAGGTGAAAAACGGATTTTAAAGGATGCCGATTATAATTATGCCGGTTGTTTATTAGCTTATGGTATTGGTAATAAATTAACTGTTGAAACAGAAGCCGGTTATTTTATCAATAAAACACAGCATTATATTGTAGGAAATTATAATCTTACAGGTTTTGGTTTGTCAAATTTGTTGTTTAATATTAAGCCACGTTTGTATTTTAATGCTGATAAAAGGATAGAGTATTCAGTTAGTGCCGGTATTAATATACCTTTTTCTACAGATTTGCAACGCAATGATGCAGGTATTCTTTTACCGGTTGATGTACAACCTTCAACAGGATCGTATGGTATAGTATTGCAATCTTTTTTAATTAAAGAAAACTCGTTTAGTGGATGGCGATTTTTTTTGGTAAATAGGTTTGAAAAATATTTCGAGAATAATAACAATTATATTTTTGGCAATGTATACTTTAATTCTTTTTATGTAACAAAACATTTTGTTTTTGAAAAGTATAAGTTAAAGGATTGGACAGCAATTATGCAATTAAAAAATGTGATTAAAGATAGAAATTATCATTATAATCAGATGGTTAAAGCTTCAGGAAATGTGTCTTTTTTTGCTGTTCCTCAACTAAATATTTCTTTAAATTCTTGGAATTTAAGTGTTTTGTTTGAAATACCTGTATATCAATATTATAACGAAATTCAATTAGCGAGTTCGTATGCATTCTCAGTGAATGTTGTAAAAGATATTTCTTTTAATAAAAACTAATAATTATCAATTAACGGTTGTAAAAGTCACTCGTTCTGAAAAGAAAAATATGAATATTTATCCTTAATTTTAAATTTTATTCGGATGAAAAGTAAATTATTTATGTATGTACTTGCTTGTGTAATTGGCGCAAGTTTAGTGGCACAAGAAAATGTGAAAGGTCTTGTTTTTGAGTCGTTAATATACGACTATGGAAAAATGAAAAAAAATGCAGATGGTAAATGTGTATTTAAATTTACAAATAAATCAGCTGCACCAATAGTAATTACAAATGTAAAAACCTCTTGTGGTTGTACTTCACCAAGATGGCCTAAAAAACCAATACTGCCTGCAGCGTCTAACCAAATAGTGATAAAGTATAATACTAAGCTTGTGGGGCCTTTTACCAAAACAATAACGATTAGTACTAGTGCAGGACAATCAATTTTATTAACAATAAAAGGAGAGGTTAGTAAAGAATAATGGTATTTTTTATAAAATTTAAAAACAAGTAGTTGTGATTGAATACATAATTATTGCTGTTGTAATTGGTAATATTTTTAGTGTGTTAGGTGCTTCTTTGTTATTAGCAATAGGAGAAAATTCATTACAAAAAATATTAAAACACATTTATGCTTTTGCAGGAGGTACTTTGTTAGGAGCAGCGTTTTTAGGAATGATACCTAAAGCGATTAAAATAAGTGGTTTCGAAATATCATACTATATTTTAGGGGGCATCTTATTTTTCTTTGTAATAGAAAAAATAATGCTCTGGCGAATGTGTGCTGATGAAAACTGTGATCGACACGGAAAAACCGGTGCAATGATGTTGATGATTGGCGATTCGTTTCATAATTTTTTAGATGGAGTAGTTATTGCAGCTTCATTTTTACACTCTCCGGCGTTTGGTTTTGTTGTCGCAATTTCTGTATTTGCACACGAAATGCCTCAAGAATTAGCCGATTTTGGAGTCATGATTAAAGCCGGTTATTCTAAAAAGAAGGCTTTTTTGTTTAACTTGTTTTCAGGTTTTGCTGCTTTATTAGGTGCTTTATTAGCTTGGTATGCAAAAGAAACAACCGAAATAGCTACACCATTTATTTTAGCAGTTTCAGCGGCAAGTTTTATATATATAGCTTTGGCCGATTTAATACCTGAATTGCATAGAAAAACAGCAATTAAACAATCGTTTATACAATTTCTCTTGTTGTTATTAGGAATATTGGTAATATTTATATCCGTATTCTTTAAATAGTTTTTTTGTTTTTTAACCAAAAAATGAACTTATGTTCATTATATTTGTTTTTCAATTAAAGTTATTTTTATGGCCCGACCACAACACAATAGAAAAATATGTAATCCACCTAAAATGCAGGGATTTAAGCCCTTTGGCATACCTGCTAAAAATTTAGAATCGGTTGATTTGTTGTTTGATGAATATGAATCTATTCGTTTGCTCGATTATGAGGGCTTAACCCAAGAACAGGCTGCTGAAAAAATGGAGGTATCTCGTCCAACACTAACTCGTATTTACGAAAAGGCTCGAAAAACAATGGCAAAAGCTTTTGTTGAAGGTAAAATGATAGTGATAAAAGGAGGAAATGTTCAGTTTGATTCTATGTGGTATCGGTGTAAAAAATGCTTTAGACTGATTGAAGGCATTGAAAATCATGTACAATGTAAAAATTGTGATTCGTATGGTAATAACGAACTCATTTTGTTAAACGAATCTGTAAAATGAAAGTAAGTGTTCTTTTAGATAATAGGACGAAGAATGAAACATACAGCGTAGAGCATGGTTTGTCGGTTTATGTAGAAGTGAATGGTAAAAAATGTTTATTAGATCTTGGCTTATCGGATGCTTTTATAAGTAATGCAAAAAAAATTGGTGTTGATATAGCTGAAATAGATTATGTGTTTTTAAGTCATGGACATGTTGATCATGTAGGTGGGTTGCCTTATTTTTTACAACTCAATAGCAAGGCTCAAATTATTATGCATGAAAAAGCCTTGTCGCAAAAATATTTTTCTAAGCGTAAAGGATTTAAAGACATAGGTTTAAAGCTTGATTTAAATGAACATTTACATCGATTTAAGTTGTTGACAGCAAATACAACTATCGATGAAAATATTAGGGTGATAACTCAGATAGCACATCCTTATGCAACGCCAAAGGCAAATGCTACGCTGTATAAAGATGCCGGAAATGGCTTGGAACTCGATGATTTTAACCATGAATTAATTGTGTGTTTTGGAAAAGAAGAATTAATCGTTAGTACAGGTTGTGCTCATAATGGTTTGCTAAATATTTTACACACCGTAGATAAAGAAATTAATTTGCCGATAAAAATAGTAGTAGGAGGTTTTCATTTATTGGATGCTGATGAAACACATCAATATGAATCTTACGAAGAATTAGAACAAATAGCTTTGCAGTTAAAACAAAAATATGCTACTACTACTTTTTATACCGGACATTGTACCGGAGATGTGGTAGTAAATCAATTAAAAAAAATAGTAACCAATCAAATAAACCAGTTTTATGTGGGAATGGATATCCCTGTTAATTAAAAAAAGAAAATTTTATGAAAAAAATAGCTGTACCTGTTACCGGAGATAATCAAGTAGATGCCCATTTTGGTCATTGTGAATATTTTAAGGTGTATACCATTTCGGAGGATAATATCGTGTTAAGTGTTGAAAGAATGGATTCTCCTGAAGGTTGTGGGTGTAAATCTGATATTGCTTCTGTTTTCCAAAATGAAGGTGTTAATATTATGCTTAGTGGAGGAATAGGAACAGGTGCCATAAATGTTTTAAACGCACATGGCATAGAAGTAGTACGTAATTGTAGTGGAGATGTTACTGAATTAATTGCCGAATATTTAAGCGGTAAAATTGTGGATGGAGGAGCTACTTGTAGCGAACACTATCATGAACATGAATGTACAAATCACTAAAATTATTGATTAATGAAAAAAACTTTATTAATAGGGGCTTCTGAAAAACCTGATCGTTATGCTTATAAGGCAATAAACGCATTGGTGAAAAATGGACATCCTGTTAAAGCATTGGGTATAAAACCCGGCAATGTGGCGGGAGTAGAGTTTGATACCCAAAAAATGATATATCCTGATATTGATACGGTTACTCTTTATGTAGGACCTTCAAATCAGAAGGATTATTATCAGTATATTCAACAACTACGCCCTAAACGGGTTGTTTTTAATCCCGGAACAGAAAATTTGGAATTGGAAGAAATTCTTTCAAAACAAGGAATAGAAGTAGAACGAGCTTGTACGTTGGTATTATTGGCAACAGCTCAATATTAATTCTTTTTTATGTGCGAATACGAATTTAGTGTAAGGGTACGATATTCCGAAACGGATGTAATGGGTTACGTGCATCATTC
Organism: Paludibacteraceae bacterium; assembly: GCA_016938015.1. GTDB lineage: Bacteria > Bacteroidota > Bacteroidia > Bacteroidales > Paludibacteraceae > JAFGVL01. The sequence goes on along the minus strand of JAFGVL010000039.1, from coordinate 33,351 downwards.
AAATTATGCTCGTTACTACGAAACAGCTCGTTGGGAACTGTTTCGGAAATTAGGTGTACCTTATAAACATATTGAAGACGAAGGCTATATGCTTCCTGTAGTAAGCATGAATTTTAAATTTATTAAAGCAGCTGTGTACGATGAGTTATTAGTGATTAAAACAAAAATTAAATGTGTAAATTCTCCACGCATTACTTTTTCTTATCGTATGTACAATGAACAAAATGAAATTATTAATAAAGCAGAAGTTAATTTAGCTTTTATAGATAAAAAAACAAGAACCATTTGCACTATTCCTTTTTTTGTGAAAGATGCTATTGCTAATGCCGTATTAAATTAACATTTGGGAAGAAGCAACTTTATGCTTAAAAAACTTTTGTATGTTATTTTTTTTTATAATTTTGACACTTATAGATAAAAATTAACCTTAATTATACTCATTCAAATTTAATTCTACACAATTATGAAAGCACTTAACAAATTTGCTATTTTGTTTTTAGTATTTATGTCGATAGTATTAACTTCATGCACATTAGGTGGTACTATTTTTAAAGAACAAGATGGTTTTGGTTATAACACAATGCAACAAAATACAGTAGCAATTATCAATACAGATTTAACTATGAATTAATACTACTTCATTTTATAAAAAAGGCTTTTTACAAATGTAAAAAGCCTTTTTTTATGAAATAATATGCCAATTATTTAACTGAGAGAATTTCGTCTACTACAAAATTGCTAACTCCACGCCAAGGAAGTTTGGCTAAATATTCTTTGTAATGAAGTTCTACTTCTTTACCGGTACACCTCATTAGCGAATCGGCAATTGCTTCATCTTCTACGGAGAACTTAAACTCGTAGGATTGAATGGTGCCGGCATTTTGTGAGCGGAAACCCGCCTGAATTACATTTCCTTCGTAAGTTTTAAATACATATCCTTTACGAACGAAATAGTTTAACTCGCCGGTTTTTACTCCTTCTCCAAAAACAAAATAAAAACGAAAATAGAAAAATACTACCAATGCTATTACTATCAAAACAGATGTAATTGCAATTCCTTTTTTTAATGTTGTTGCCATTTTTTATTGATTTTATGCAAATGTAAAAATATTTTAACAATAAATCTATGAAAACAAACATTAATACTCATTCCGGTTCCTCTTTAAACAGCTTAAATCGTAGTGTAATAAAGCTTCGGGGATTATCAAACTCATTCTGTTTTTTTCTAAAGGATTATGTAATATATCCATCCATGAACTAATACAATCTTTTAGTGCAATGTGTTGGATGCGTTCATCTAAAAAATAAGCATGTTGTAAGGCAATTCCTATATTGCCAAACCCAAAGCAATTAATCGAATTATTAGTATACTCTTCTTGCTGTTTAATGTAATCTACCAGTGTTATTATTTCTATTACTCTTTCCCCAAGCATTGGTTTTCCTATTGTTAAAGCTAAACTGCTGTTGCGGTAATCGTCATTGTAAAATTTAGGATTATTTTTTTCCGCTTTATCTTTACTTTCACCTACTCCTCGTAGGTCGGTTAATACAACAATATTTCCCGAAGAAATAATTTTATCTACAATAGGTAGTTGTATAGTTTGTAGCATACCGCTGTCGTTTAGTATAACAAACAACTCAAAGTTTGTTGCAAGCCCTTTTTTTGGGGTAAGCAATCGAATAGGTATTTCGGGTTCGTTATTTCGCTTAAGTATGACTGTTTTTTCTATGTATAAATTGTGTTTAATATTTTTACTGATTGTTTTTGCGTGTACAGCTTTTTTATTATCAGAAATTGAAAGCAGTTGTTTTAAAAGAATTCTATTCGCATCTAAGGTGTTTAGTTTAAAGTGTTCGCGTTGCTCTCTATAGCTGTTAGCTTTCTCCATAAATTTTTCTTGTAAACTTTTTGTGGCAGGGTAGTCTATGAGAATTTGACCGCTATTGGTGCAATTTAAAATATGTTCTGGTAGTATTTCGCTCGTTTTTTTTGTAATTAAAACAGTGTCGTTCATGAGTTGTTTTTTAAAGAATAAAACAGCTGCTTCTCTTTTGGGTGACGAAATGCCATGACCGTCTGCTACGGTAAAAAGTTCCGGTTGATTTGTTTCTCCGAATAGTTTATATGCCGCCTCCAACTCTTTAAAAGCTTCTTGTGTTCCTTTATAATCAATAAAATCGTTAGTCCCTGCGAGTATAAGTGTTGGGCGAGGTGCTTGCATAATGTAATAATCGGCTATTTCAAGTTGTTCCCGTACTTCGTTGGCTAGGTACTGACAGCCGTCGTCCGGACCGTATAAAGCATACATTCGTTCACGTTTGGTAAACCAACTGCAACAAACCACGGCTTTAATTCTTTTGTCTAAAGCGGCATAATAAGTTGCTTGAGCTCCACCTCCCGAATTTCCCATACAGCCGATGCGGGTTGAATCTACTTCGTCGAGGTTGTATAGGTAATTCATGCAGATAAAATTGTCGGTAATTTGTTCTTCAGCAATACTCCCCCCTGTTAGTACAGCAGCCATTTGCAGTAAGGTGTGTTCGCTTGTAGCTCTTTTGGTTAAAGCATTGCCCGTAGAATCCGTTAATTGTACACGTTCTCCTTGCCCAATAGGATCAATAACCATTACTACAAAGCCGTTTTGGGCAAGTAAATGAGCCGTTTCTTGATATGATTTGGTGGCCTTGCTTGCTTTTTCGTGTCCACAAAAAAAGAGAATGGCCGGTTTTTTACCTTCTTTTTTAGGTAAATATACATTGGCAGTAATTTGGTTGTTTAAAATAATTTTGTCAATATAAAAGTCCCAGTCGGTGTTTGCAATACAATAGGATGAGGAGCAACTAATAGGAATGCTATCCTTCATCGATTTTGAAAATGAAGGAAGTAAACCGAGGTATTTCTGTTTGCAAGATTGTTGGTATTCTTGTAGGTTCTGAATAGATTGCAATGCGATCTTAACTGTTTTTTTTCGCTCCGCATAGTTTTTATGCAATGCTTTTTGTAGTTGTTTATTTACTAATTCATCAGCATTTTTCTTATTTAAAATTGAATTAGCTTGAGGATGTAATGAACTACAAAACAGATAAAAAATTGATAAGATAAGAAAACTTTTCATACGTGTGTTTTGTTGTATATGCAAAGAAATATAAACTATTTTTAATAAGACAAACAATTAACTATAATAAACAGTAAAATTCTTCGTTTTTAAGTAGATTTTGTTCATAAAAAATGGTTTTCTATTGTAATTAATATTTTTCATTAGTTTATATTTGTCGCATGATTTCAACATTGAAACAGTTCAATAATTCAAGCAGTACCAAAAAAATGGGTAAAGAGTTTTTCCCTATTGTAGACGAATTGGGAGAGGTAATTGGCAAAGAAACACGTGAAAATTGTCATGGTGGTTCTATGTTGCTACATCCTGTTGTGCATGTTCATATATTTAATAGCAAAGGTGAAATATACTTGCAACAACGTGCGTGGACTAAAGATATACAACCCGGCAAATGGGATACTGCTGTTGGTGGACACGTTGATTATGGAGAAACAATAGAACAGGCACTTCGTAGAGAATGTGCGGAAGAGCTTGGTTTGGTAGATATTGAGCCGGTTTATGAGTATCGTTATCATTGGCAATCACCTGTTGAGTGTGAGTTAATACATGTATTTACACTTGTATATGACGGATTGATAACTCCCAATAAAAATGAACTGATTGATGGTCGATTTTGGTCGCTCGATGAAGTTCAGTCTTTTTTAGGAAAAGCTGTATTTACACCTAACTTTGAACATGATTTACAGTTACTTATCGATTATAAAGTAATCAATTGTTGAAAACTTTGACGTTTTATACTTCCTTTTTACGTTGAAAAAAACCATTTTTGTGTTATTATTCTACATCGGTATTATTAAAAAGTTTCTTCGTTTGTTTTTAATAGTACCAACAATCTTCTCTTTTAGTTGAAAATCAAACTTTAAATTCCATTCTTAGAGCTTAAATCATCATAAAAATTTTCTTTTTTGAAAATATTTTGCCTGTTGATAATTTACAATATTCAGATAATAAGTGTGTTATAAATAATTTTGGAAAACTTTCCTTTCAACTGTTGATATCTAGTTGTTTTTTTTCTTTCATAATTCATAGAACATGTTTAATATTGTATTCAGAATTTTTTAATTAAAAATTTGCTAAAGAAACAATATTAACTATAAAATTAATGAGTGTGAAAGACAAGACTTTTACTAATGAAGAAGCGTATCAAGCATCCTTGCTTTATTTTCAAGGCGACGAGTTAGCTGCCAGAGTTTGGGTGAATAAATACGCTTTAAAAGATTCGTACGGAAAATTATACGAAAAAACTCCCGATGATATGCATTGGCGATTGGCTAATGAAATTGCACGGGTAGAAGCAAAGTATAAAAATCCGCTATCAGCTCAAGAGTTGTTCGACTTGTTTAAAGGATTTACTTACATTGTACCACAAGGTAGTCCGATGACAGGTATAGGTAATAACTATCAAATTGGTTCTTTATCAAATTGTTTTGTTATTGGTCCTGATGGAGAGTCGGATTCTTATGGTGGCGTAATGAAAGTGGACGAAGAACAAGTGCAACTCATGAAACGTAGGGGTGGCGTTGGACATGATTTATCGCATATTCGCCCCAAAGGTTCTCCTGTTAAAAATTCAGCACTTACTTCTACAGGAATTGTTCCTTTTATGGAAAGGTATTCAAATTCTACTCGCGAAGTAGCTCAAGATGGCCGTCGTGGAGCATTAATGTTGAGCGTGTCGGTAAAACATCCCGATTCTGAAGCTTTTATTGATGCTAAATTAGAGCAAGGTAAAGTTACCGGAGCAAATGTTTCTGTAAAAATTCACGACGATTTTATGGAAGCTGCTTTAAATAAAAAAATATATACACAACAATATCCTATCGATTCAGACCAACCTTGGTTTAAAAAAGAGGTGGATGCTGAACCTATTTGGAATAAAATTGTGCATAACGCATGGAAATCAGCCGAACCGGGCATTTTATTTTGGGATACCATTATTCGTGAATCGGTACCTGATTGCTATGCCGATCTAGGTTTTAAAACTGTATCTACCAATCCTTGTGGCGAAATTCCTTTGTGTCCGTATGATAGCTGTAGGTTGTTGGCAGTAAATCTTTATTCGTATGTAAAAAAACCTTTTACTAAAGAGGCATCGTTTGATTTTGAATTGTTTAAAAAGCATGTTCAATTGGCTCAACGAATAATGGACGATATCATTGATTTGGAATTAGAAAAAATTGATAAAATTCTCGATAAAATTAAATCCGATCCCGAAGAGGAGGAAATTAAAAGAACTGAACGAATGCTTTGGGAAAAAATTAAAACCAAAAGTATTCAAGGTCGTAGAACCGGTGTTGGTACAACTGCCGAAGGAGATATGTTAGCAGCATTGGGTTTACGTTACGGTACTGATAATGCAACCGATTTTTCGGAAGAGATACACAAAATAATTACTTTAGAAGCTTATCGTTCATCGGCATTAATGGCGAAAGAACGTGGAGCATTTCCTATTTTTGATGCAAAAAGAGAAGAAAAAAATCCGTTTTTACTTCGAATTAAACAAGCCGATCCTGCTTTGTATGACGATATAATGAAATACGGCAGAAGAAATATTGCCTGCTTAACAATTGCTCCAACCGGTACAACTAGTTTAATGACACAAACTACTTCGGGTATAGAACCGGCTTTCCAAGTATATTATACTAGAAGAAGGAAGGTTAATCCGAATGATAAAAATGTGCGGGTTGATTTTATTGATGAATCGGGCGATTCGTGGGAAGAGTTTACTGTTTTTCATCATAAATTTGTTACATGGATGTTGGTAAACGGCTACGATGTAACCAAGTATTATAATGAAGAAGAGAGAGTTGAAATGATTGCTAAATCGCCTTACCATAAAGCAACAGCTAACGATGTAGATTGGTTGCAAAAGGTTAAAATGCAAGGACGCATTCAAAGATGGGTCGACCATTCTATCAGTGTTACAATTAATCTCCCCGAAGATGTTACCGAAGAATTGGTGGGTAATTTATATGCCGAAGCATGGAAAAGTGGTTGTAAAGGAGTAACGGTGTATCGTGAGGGTTCTCGTGCCGGTGTGCTAATTAGTGCCAGCGAAAAGGATAAAACGGACGATAAAGATTGTAATTGCTATCCGGCAAGAACTACCGAACGACCTAAAGAATTAGAATGCGATGTGGTTCGTTTCCAAAATAATAAAGAAAAATGGATTGCTTTTGTGGGATTATTGGATGGATATCCGTATGAGATTTTTACCGGATTGTTAGATGAAGATGAAGGAATTATGCTCCCAAAAGCAGTAACTAGCGGTAAAATTATTAAAACAAAAGACGAAGAGGATAAAACACGCTACGATTTCCAATTTATGAATAAACGAGGGTTTAAAATAACCGTTGAAGGTTTATCCCATAAGTTTGACCCCGAATATTGGAACTATGCAAAATTAATATCAGGAGTGTTGCGTTATGGTATGCCTATCGATCAGGTAATAAAATTAGTATCGGCTTTGCAATTAAATAACGAAACAATTAATACTTGGAAAGTAGGGGTGGAAAGAGCCTTGAAGCAATACGTACCTGATGGAACCGAGATTAAAGGAAAAGCCTGCCCTTCTTGTGGTAACCAAACCTTAATTTATCAAGAAGGTTGTTTAACTTGTAAATCTTGTGGGTATTCACGTTGTGGATAAAACCTTTCTTAAACTTTATATATCAAAAGCTATGCGTAATTCAAAGTTTTTTTACCTTTGAATGCGTATAGCTTTTCCCTTTTTTCCCAACTCAACCCTCCCCGGTAGGGAGGGTAACTGATTGTGAAAATTTTGTATATTTGACTTTATTAGATAGTTGGTTTTAATATATCAAGACATTAAAATATTCACTTAATTTTGCCAACTCACTCTCCCCCTCTATCGGAGGGGGTTGGGGGGAGGCTCGAAATTATCCTATGAAATTATCTTTTCAACTACAATATGAACCACAGTGGGCGGAGTTACTTCGCATGAATAATTGGTCGTTGGCACTACTTGGCAATCAATCTTTTTTTGGAGATTGGGACGAGAAAAAAGCTTGTAATTATTTATTACAAACCAACAATTTTAAAATTTGGACGTATAGTTTGGAAGCCGTAAAGCCTGAATTTCCTATCGAATATAAATACCTCATCTACGATCATACTAACGAAAAGGTTGTTGCATGGGAAAGTCGTGAAAACAGAGTGCTTACAGATATTCACCCCGAAACGGCAAACATCGTATTGTCTGATGCCGATTTGCATTTTGATATTCCTTTTTTTAAAGGAGCCGGGGTTGCTATTCCTGTTTTTTCGTTGCGTACTCAACATAGTTTTGGAGTAGGAGAGTTTTTAGACTTAGTAAAAATGATAGATTGGGCTAAGTTATGTGGACTTCGGCTAATACAAACTTTACCTATAAATGATACCACACTTCAACACACTAATGCCGATTCATATCCTTACAATACCTTGTCGGTTTTTGCACTTCATCCCATGTATTTGCGCTTAGAAAAAATGGGACAGCTTAAAGATGCCAAAAAACAAGCCTATTTTGATGAACAAAAAATAACCCTTAATAAATTAAAAACAGTTGATTATCAGAGCGTTAATGAATTTAAATGGGAATATTTTAAATTGATTTATAAGCAAGAAAAATCGACTGTTGTAAGTAGTAAAGATTTTAAGTTGTATGTAGAAAACAACAAAGATTGGTTGTTTCCATATGCCGTTTTTTCTTTTTTAAGAGATAGCTATCAAACCCCCGATTTTAGCTCTTGGCAGGAAGGAACTTGTTATTCTGAAGAATTGATTAAAAAGACACTTAAACATGAGTCGGAAGCTGTATATTTTTATATATTTCTGCAGTTTCATTTACATCTTCAACTAAGTGAAGTACATGAGTACGCTCAAAAAAAAGGTATCATGCTTAAAGGAGATATTCCTATTGGTGTAAGCCCATATAGTGTTGATGTTTGGCAAAATCCTGATTTGTTTAATACTAATGTGCAAGCAGGAGCTCCACCAGACGATTTTTCTGATAAAGGTCAAAATTGGGGTTTCCCAACCTATAATTGGGAGTTAATGGCTAAAGATGGATATTCGTGGTGGAAACATCGTTTAAAACACATGGCTAACTATTTTGATGCCTACAGAATTGACCATATTTTAGGTTTTTTTCGTATTTGGGAAATACCTTCGCACGCTAAATGGGGTCTGTTGGGTCAGTTTAACAAAGCATTACCTTTGTCTGAAGCCGAGATTAATTCGTACAACCTTTTGTTTGACGAAAAGCGTTATTTAAAACCGTATATTTCTGAAGATATTTTATCGTCATTATTTGGCGAATTTACCGCCGAGGTAATATCTAATTTTATGTTGGAAGAAACATCGGGTGCGTATGTGTTAAATCCAAAATTTGATACGCAACGCAAGGTTTCTTCTTATTTTTCTACTAAAAAAGAATTAACAGAAAAGGATGAATACCTAAAAAATGGTTTATTGAAACTAATTTGTCAGGTTTTATTTGTTAAAGATAATCGTAACCCCGATTTTTATCATCCACGTATTTCGTTTCACACCAATTTGTCTTATTTGGCTTTAAATAAAGAAGATAAAGATAATTACCTAAAGCTATATGAAGATTTTTATTACCATCGGCACAATGATTTTTGGGAACAACAGGCCATTAAAAAATTGCCGGTATTACTAGGTGCTACTAAGATGCTTGCATTTGGCGAAGATTTAGGAATGATACCTTTCTGTGTGCCCGAAGTAATGAGAGAGTTGCATTTAATTTCTTTAGAAATACAACGCATGCCAAAACAACCCGGACAAGAATTTGGAGTTAGTTATTTTGCACCCTATTTGTCGGTATGCACTACTTCTACTCACGATATGAGCACTATGCGTGCATGGTGGGAGGAAGATAAAGAAAAAACTCAACGCTATTTCAATACTCTGCTTTTTGAAAATGGTGACGTTCCGCAGGTTTGTGAACCTTGGATTGCCGAAAAAATTATTTCACAACATATTCAATCGCCTGCTATGTGGGTAATACTTCCTTTACAAGATTGGTTGTCCATGGACGAAGAGTTGCGTCATCCGAATGCCTTAGCTGAACGTATCAATGTGCCCGATAATCCAAAAAATGTATGGTGCTACCGCATGCATCTTGATGTAGATATGTTATTAACAGCAACTAATTTTAATCAAAAAATAAAAACGATGATTGAAAACGAAAGGCCATAGCTTTTCGTTTTTTTTGTTGATAAACAAGCCGATGATTATTTTATAATTTCATTGCTTGTCTGTAAATTTGACAATTAAAACCCCTAACCCCCTAAAGGGGGCTTCGGTTAGTCTGAAAAGACTAATAATATTATTAAAGATGATCAGTTAGCACAACTTCAAAGCCTCCTTTAGGGGGTTGGAGTTGCATTAAAATATATGAAAGAAATTGTAGAAACCCCCTTAATGAAACAATACAACGAGATGAAAGAAAAACATCCCGATGCCATTTTGTTATTCAGGGTGGGCGATTTCTACGAAACATTCTCTACCGATGCTATTAAAACTGCTGAGATATTAGGTATTACCCTTACCCGTCGTGCCAATGGTTCCGCAAGCTATATCGAGTTAGCCGGTTTTCCGCACCATGCTTTAGATACGTATTTGCCTAAATTGGTGCGTGCCGGTATGCGGGTAGCTATTTGTGAGCAATTAGAAGACCCTAAGTTGACTAAAAAAATAGTAAAACGAGGCATTACCGAATTAGTAACGCCGGGGGTTTCTATTAACGATAATGTACTTAACCATAAAGAAAATAACTTTTTGGCAAGTGTGCATTTTGGTAAATCCAAAGTAGGTGTTTCATTTTTAGATATCTCTACCGGCGAATTTCTTACTGCCGAAGGAAATGCCGAATATGTAGACAAATTACTGAATAGTTTTGCACCAAAAGAAGTGCTTTACGAGCGTACCAAACGCAAACAGTTTGAAGAAACTTTTGGTAATAAATTTCTTACTTTTGAACAAGAAGATTGGGTTTTTACTTCCGATTCAGCTCAAGATAGATTACTCAAACATTTCGAAACCAAAAACCTAAAAGGGTTTGGGGTAGAAAACTTAGACTGTGGAATTATTGCCTCAGGGGCAATTTTATATTATCTCGACCATACACATCATCAACAAATATCGCATATCTCGGCATTGAGTCGCATTGAAGAAGATCGTTTTGTGTGGATAGATCGCTTTACTGCTCGTAATCTTGAACTTTACGGAAGCCAAAATGAAGGAGCACGTACGCTTATTGATATTTTGGATAAAACCACTTGCCCTATGGGAGCTCGTTTGCTTAAAAGGTGGTTGGCTTTTCCTTTAAAACAGGTAAAACCAATAAATGACCGATTGAGCGTAGTAGAATATTTTTTTAAACAGCCGGAAGCCAAGTTAAGTATCGAACAAAATTTAGCCTTAATTGGCGATTTAGAACGTATCATTTCAAAAGTGGCGGTAGGTCGAATTACTCCGCGCGAAGTTGCTCAACTTAAAGTGGCTTTAACTGCACTCGAACCCATTAAAGAAATATGTGCAGATTCAGGAAATGATTATTTGAAAAAAATTAGCGAACAAATAAACCCTTGTCCTTCTATCAAAGAACGCATAGAAAAAGAATTGAGCGACGACCCACCTACATTGATTAACCGTGGTGGAATAATTCGAACCGGAGTTAATGCGGAGTTGGATGAGTTGCGTACAATTGCTTTTGCCGGTAAAGATTATTTGTTGCAGGTACAACAGCGCGAAAGTGAAGCAACCGGCATACCGAGTCTTAAAATAAGTTTCAATAATGTGTTTGGCTATTATATTGAAGTGCGCAATACACACAAAGATAAAGTTCCCGAAACATGGATTCGTAAACAAACGCTGGTAAGTGCCGAACGCTATATTACACAAGAATTAAAAGAATACGAAGAGAAAATATTGGGTGCCGAAGATAAAATTCTTAGTCTCGAAACCGGTTTATTTAATGATTTGGTTGTGGGACTAATGGATTATATTCCGGCAATTCAACTTAACTGTAACTTGGTGGCTCAATTGGATTGTTTGCTGTCTTTTGCCAAAATTGCTTCCGAAAACAATTATATCTGTCCTATAATAAACGATACAGATATAATTGATATTAAAGGAGGTAGGCATCCGGTTATTGAAAAAAGCTTAGCTGCGGGAGAGGTATATATAACCAATGATGTGTACCTTGATAATGAAACGCAGCAAATTATTATGATTACGGGTCCGAATATGGCCGGTAAATCGGCTTTGTTGCGCCAAACAGCTTTAATTGTGTTGATGGCTCAAATTGGTTGTTTTGTACCTGCCGAGGCTGCTTCAATAGGATTAGTAGATAAAATTTTTACCCGTGTGGGTGCTAGCGATAATATTTCGGTTGGCGAATCTACTTTTATGGTAGAGATGAATGAGGCTGCCAGTATTTTGAATAACATGTCAAATCGCAGCTTAATATTGTTTGACGAACTGGGTCGTGGTACAAGTACATACGACGGCATTTCTATTGCTTGGGCTATTGTAGAATACATTCACGAACACGCATCAGCAAAAGCAAAAACACTTTTTGCTACCCATTATCACGAGCTAAATGAAATGGAAAAATCATTTAAGCGGATAAAAAATTACAATGTGTCGGTAAAAGAGGTGGATAAAAAGGTAATTTTTTTGCGTAAGTTAGTGCGTGGCGGTAGTGAACACAGTTTTGGTATTCATGTGGCAAAAATGGCGGGCATGCCGCAAAGTATAGTGAAACGAGCCGATGCTATTTTAAAAGAATTGGAAACGGATAATCGGCAGTCGTCAATAGCAAAGCCGGTAGCAGAAATTGCTACCCACCGCGAAGGTTATCAAATGAGTTTTTTTCAATTAGACGATCCGGTTTTAATGCAAATTAGGGATGAAATTTTGCACTCAGATATTAATAACTTGACACCTATTGAGGCGTTGAATAAGTTGAATGAGATTAAGAAAATTATAAAAGGGAAATGAAGAAGCCCCACCCCAACCCTCCCCAGTAGTGAGGGAGTGTGAATGCGCAAGCTGTTATATATTTTATTGAGTTTTTATATTTTATAAATCATATCAAAAATAACTAAACTTAGCCTACAAGGTCTCCCCCTCTTCAGGAGGGGGTTGGGAGGAGGCTCATTTAACAATGCTACAAATAGACGATACCATTATTAGCCTTGACTTGTTTGAGGAACATTTTATGTGCGATTTAGCTTCTTGTAAAGGACAATGTTGTGTGGAAGGAGAGGAGGGGGCTCCACTTGAAATAGAAGAAGTGAAGCAACTTGAAGAAGTGCTCCCTATGGTAATAGATTATTTGCCCGAGAGGTCGAAAGAAATAATTCGTAAACAAGGAGTTTCTTATATCGATCGTGATGGCGATAATGTTACATCTATTGTTAATGGCGAAGAATGTGTATTTGCTTATGTTGATGAGAACGGGTATTGTAAATGCGCTATTGAAAGAGCTTTTTTGGAAGGAAAAACCGATTTCAGGAAGCCAATTTCTTGTTATTTGTATCCTATTCGTGTAAAAAAATATGCACAACATACGGCGGTTAATTATCATCGTTGGAGTGTTTGTAATTGTGCCGTAGTGTTGGGTAGAGAGCAAGGCATACCACTGTATAAATTTTTAAAAGAGCCTTTAATTGCTAAATTTGGCGAAGCGTGGTATGAGCAGATGGAAATAGCGGCGGAAGAATTAAAGGAAATGAATAAAAAGAAATAGTTTTACGCAAATGTAACAAATAAAGCTACTGTTTAAATAAAGAAAGTAATTATCCTCTTTTACTTATTTCTGTTAGTTTATCTTCTTGAACTACTGTAATTTGTTTCCCTTCCAGTTTGATAATCCCTTCCTTTTCAAATTCTTTTAAAAATTTTATAGCACTTTCGGTTGCAATAGATGCAAAGTCGGCTATATCTTGTCTGCTTAAATATAAAAAAGGATGCTCATTTTCGAATTCTTTGTTTGATAAATAAAGTAATGCAGTTGCTAGTTTTCCGCGCATTTGTTTGTAAGAGATATCTTTGATTATATCCAACAAGCGGTTTTCTTGTTTGTAATTACGTGAAGTAATTTGTAGAGCAAAATCAGGATTTCGCATTAGTAACTCTTTCAAGGCATTTTTTTCTATCATACATACAGAAGCATCTGTCAATGCTACTCCTGAATACTTATATACCTGTTCGTCAAAAATCGAAGAGAAAGCTAAAAAATCTCCTTGTTTAGCTAATTGAATATTAAGTTGCTTTTCGTGTCCTGTTTGTAAATAAACTTTAACCAACCCACTTACAATGTATAACACATAAGGGGCAAATGCTCCTTGTTTAAAAACGGTTTCTCCCGACTGATAATTTACACGTGTTTTCTTGTCTGTTAGAAAATCCATTTCTACAGTATCTAAACTTCTAAAACAAGGCGAACTGCTTTCTATAGGGACTTTTTCTTGTATGGGTTTGCTAAGCATATATCATTCTTTTGTAAAAAACAAAAATACGAATTTAAATGTGCATTTACCGCTAGTGGAGGTAAATAAAACTGTCATATGTTAGTTTTTTTACTGAAATAATACAGCTGAATCTACGGATTTGTTCAGCTGCCTTTTCTTGTATATAGCCCTTTGTGTGTAGTAATTTTGTAATTGAAAATTTAATACATCCATTATGAAACGAACATTAGTTATTGGTGCTTCAACAAATCCCGATCGTTATTCTTTTAAAGCAATTAATAGATTGGTACAACATGGGCATGAGGTACTGGCTCTAGGGTTAAAAACCGGAGAAGTAGCCGGTGTAGTTTTCGATACCGAAAAACAGTTATACAAAGATATTGATACCGTAACTTTATATGTAGGGCCTCAAAATCAGACTGATTATATGGATTATATTGAAAGTTTACGTCCACGTAGGGTAATTTTTAATCCGGGTACTGAAAATACTGTATTTGAACAACGCTTACGTATAAAAGGAATTCAAACGGAACAAGCTTGTACCTTGGTTTTATTAGCAACCGATTTATATGATACCTTATAAAAGATGAAAAGAAAAGTAGCCATACCAATACTGAATGATTTGTTGAGTGAGCAATTTGGTCAATGTAATTATATTCAGGTAGTTGAAATGGATAAAAAACCAATAAAAAGTTATTCGTTGGTTTTACCTGTGTTAGCAGATTTAACTCAAATCCCCGTATGGCTAGCAAAACAAGGAATTACCGATATAATTACCTATAAAATAGAAAAACAGATAATTAGCTTGTTTCATAAAGAGAAAATTTCAGTTTTTATAGGAATAAAAAAGGATACTCCGGAAAATTTAATAAGGGCTTTTATCGATGGTAATTTACAATCAGACAGTAAAATAATAAATGAACTAAACCAATAAATAATTTATTTACAATAAAACAACAAACTTATGAAACTATTACAAACCAGCTTGCACGAAATTGAAAGTGCAGCAGAATTGAAAAAATTACAAGAAGAAAATGAAAATTTAATGGTAGTTTGTGGCCGTATGGGGCCTATGTGTATTCCGGTATATGATATTCAGGAGGAAATACAAGACGATTACCAACATGTAAAATTTTGTGTGATGTCTTTTGATACTCCCGAGTCGGCAGTAATTAGACAAGACCCTGCTTGTGCAGGATTTATGGGCTTACCTTTTACCATGTATTACAAAAACGGCAAAGTTGTACATGCTACTACCAGCATTCAAAATAGGCAACAAATAACGGGTATTTTAGATAGTAAATTTGGTAAATAATTGATTCAAATAAACTAAAGCTCCTTTAATTAGGAGTTTTGGATAAAAAAATAAAACATGGACGAGTTATATGATGTGATGATATTAGGCGGTGGAGCAGCCGGTTTAACGGCTGGAATCTATAGCGCCAGAGCAAAATTGAAAACGCTTATTTTAAATGAAGGAGCAATTGGCGGACAAATGGTGCTTACCAATGAAGTTGCCAATTATCCCGGAGTGGAAACTACTTTTGGGTATATGTTAGCCGGAACCATGAAAAATCAGGCAAAGAGTTTCGGTTGTGTGCTAAAATCCAATGTAAAAATTATGGATAAAAAGCTCGAAGATTCTATAAAATCTGTTGTTTTGGAAGATGGAAGAGTTTTTCAGGCTAAAACAGTTATTCTGGCATTGGGTGGTCGTCCGCGTTCCTTAAATATCCCCGGTGAAGAAGCCTATAAAGGGAAAGGAATCTCATTTTGTGCAACTTGTGATGCCGACTTTTTTCAAAATAAGCAACTGGTTGTTGTTGGGGGCGGTAATTCGGCTTTAGAAGAGGCAGTTATGCTTACTAACTTTGCCAGTAAAGTAACGATAGTGCATCAGTTTGATCATTTTCAGGCCTTTGCTCATGCTGTAGAAGAAGCAAGTAAGAATCCTAAAATTGATTTTGTGATGGAATCGGAGTTACAAACTTTTGAAGGAACTGAACAACTAGAACAAGTTCGGGTTAAACATTTGCCAAGTGGAAAAGAAACTATTCTTAAAACAGATGGTGTGTTTCAGTTTATTGGCTATTCGCCGAATACGGAAAGTTTAAAAGGGCTTATACAATTAAACGAAAGAAATGAAATTATTGTAGATGCTGATATGAGAACTAATATACCGGGTGTTTTTGCTGCCGGAGATTGCATAAATAAACGCTACCGCCAAGTGACTACTGCTGTAGCCGATGGAACCATTGCTGCTTTAAGTGCAGCGGAGTATTTACGTAATAACTAAAAAAATGACGAACGAAAAAATTAAACATTTTCCCATAACTATGTATGCTATGGTTATGGGTCTTTCCGGATTCGCCATTGTGTTGAGTAAGTTTTACCATCTACAATGGACTCCTAAATTTTTATTCGATGCTTTTTTGTGGATAACATTTGGTTTATTTGTAGTTATAACATTTTTCTACGGATTAAAAACCATGTATTACCCACAACAAACAAAGGCTGATTATAATCATCCTATTCGGGTAAATTTCTTTTCAGCGATTTCAATTTCTATGTTGCTTTTATCAATTGCTTTTATGGCTTATTGGCCATTTTTATCAATGACTCTTTGGTGGATGGGAGTAATTTCACATTCGTTTTTTATGTTCCATACCATTGCTTTTTGGATTCAGAAAAATTTTGAAATTCAGTTTATGAATCCAGCATGGTTTATTCCTGTTGTAGGAAATATATTGGTTCCTGTAGCAGGAGTGGAATATATGCCGATTAGTTTTTCGTATTTTTATTTTGCGGCAGGCTTTTTCTTTTGGATAGTTTTATTTACGGTGTTTTTGAATAGGGCTGTATTTCATCATCAATTACCTCAAAAGTTTATTCCTACTTTGTTTATACTTATAGCTCCTCCGGCTGTTGGTTTTATTGCTTATATGCGTATTACTCAGAGTTGGGATGGGTTTGCTCTTTTTATGCTTATGTTGGGCTATTTCTTTGTGGTGTTATTGTTTTTTTTACGCAAGAGTTTTTATCGTATTAAATTTTTTATGTCTTGGTGGGCATTTACTTTTCCGATCACTGCCATTACAATCGCCTCGGCTGTAGCGTATCAAATTACGGATTCAAGTGTATTTAAATACCTTGCATTTATTCATTTGCTTATTGCCGTGTTGGTTATAAGTTATGTAATATGGAAAACGATAGAACAAATTAGAACAGAAGGAATTTGTATAGAAGAAGAATAAATACAGGTATAAAGAGAAGTAATCACATAAAAAAATAAATTGAGAATTTAAATTACATAATTATGAAAAAAAATATAAAAGGAACCGTAATCTTGCTGTTTGGATTTCTGTTGGGAATTATTTTTACGGCTGTTGTTATTAGTATTTCTACCGATGATATGATGATTAAAGAGATGAAAAGTCCGTATGATTTTAATAAAACCGTTGACCTTATGGTTAAACGGATTAACGAGAAAGCCGGATGGCATGTAACTGAAGTTATTGATCAAAATAAAGAAGCCAAAGATAATGGTGGTTTTGAGATTGGTAATTATAAAATTATCAAATATTGTTCAGGTAAATATTCGGCCGAGATGTTGGTTGCCGATGATCGGAAAGCCTTGGGTAATATGATGCCCAAAACCTTTGCCGTATATGAGAAATCTGACGGTCAAGTTTATGTTTCTACAATGAATGGAGCTATAATGGGTAAAATTTTTGGTGGAGTAGAAGAGGAGATTATCGAAAAAGTATCGTTAGAAGTAGAAGATATGATGCGTTTTATAAACCTAAAATTTACCTTGTATTAAAAAATTATTTTTATCAAAAGAGCCTCTGAAAATTAATTTTAGAGGCTCTTTTTGTTGAATTTGTGTGAATTTTCTTTGCGTTTTTGCGTGAAAATGGGTAATTATTTTTTAATCCATTTTTGCGTGTAAACTACTTCATCATTAGCAAATAAGCGGATGATATAAGTCCCAGCTACTATCGATTCTGTTTTTATTTCGATGGCAACATTATTAGTAGTTGTTGTAGATAGAACCATATTACCACTTAAAGTAATAAGTTCAACTTTAGAAATTTCTTGTGTATTTCCACTAATTAAAATTACATTCGTACCGGGATTAGGAGATACGGAAAATTTGTTGCTTGTTTCGTTGATGCCGGTTGCATCACATACATCGCCCGTGCCATCCATATCGCTATCTGCTTGGTCGGCATTAGCAACCATCGGACAATTATCACAAGCATCCCCTTTTAAATCTCCATCAGCATCCGCTTGATCCGCATTAGCTACTGAAGGACAGTTGTCGCAAGCATCACCAATACCATCCCCATCGGCGTCTGTTTGATCCATATTGCTAATATTTGGACAGTTATCACACACATTACCAATCTTGTCATTATCAATATCATTTTGGTCCAAATTTGATATTATAATACAGTTGTCACAAAGATCCCCAATACCATCGCCATCATAATCCTCTTGTCCAGGATTAAATAGATTGGGACAATTGTCAGTTAGGTCAGATATTCCATCCCCGTCTGTGTCAATAGCTATAGCAAATAAATGGGGATAAATGATAAATAGACCTATACTAATTAATAAACTAATTTTTTTGTTCTTTTTCATAATAAGTAGGTTTTAATTATTGAATAATATTATTTCATAGCTTCAGCAATTTTCCCTGCTAATTCAGCCATCAATTCGGGGTTGTCTTTAAGCAATTGTTTTACAGCATCGCGTCCTTGACCTAATTTAGTTTCGCCATAGCTAAACCACGAACCGCTTTTTTTAATTACACCCAAGTCGGAGCCTAAATCAACAATTTCGCCGCTATAGGAAATACCTTCGCCAAACATAATATCGAATTCTGCTTTACGAAAAGGAGGGGCAATTTTATTTTTCACCACTTTAACACGGGTTTGGTTGCCAATCACTTCTTCGCCGTCTTTTATTTGCCCTATTTTACGGATATCTAAGCGTACCGAAGCATAGAACTTCAACGCATTACCTCCGGTAGTAGTTTCAGGGTTTCCGAACATTACACCGATTTTTTCACGTAATTGGTTGATAAAAATACAGGTAGTATTGGTTTTATTGATATTAGCCGTTAGTTTACGTAAGGCTTGCGACATTAAGCGTGCTTGTAAGCCCATTTTAGAATCACCCATATCGCCTTCTAATTCAGCTTTAGGAGTTAAGGCTGCAACCGAGTCAATAACCACTAAATCTACTGCCGAGGAACGAATAAGTTGGTCGGCTACTTCCAGAGCTTGTTCGCCACTATCGGGTTGAGAGATAAGCAGGTTCTCAATATCTACCCCTAATTTTTCGGCATAAAATCTATCAAAAGCATGCTCTGCATCAATAAAAGCAGCAATACCGCCTTGTTTTTGAACTTCAGCCATAGCATGGATTGCCAAGGTGGTTTTACCCGATGACTCCGGTCCGTAGATTTCAATAACGCGACCACGAGGATAACCGCCTACGCCCAAGGCAATATTTAAACCTACCGAACCGGTTGGAATAACGGGAACATTCTCGTACACATGGTCGCCCATTTTCATAATGGTGCCTTTGCCATGGTCTTTATCAATTTTGTCCATAGCTAATTGTAAAGCTTTTAGTTTCTCAACGGACGGTTTTTTAATTTCTTTTTCAGACATAATATTAATGGTTTAAAATTTTAGATTCCAAATTTCAAATTTATATAGCATTATCAGATTGTTATTTAATTTTAAACCTGAAATATAAAACTTGAAATTATTATACTTTGCAGTTTACAAAAATACATTTTAATATAAAAAATGCAAACTTATTTCAAAGATAAATTTTAATTTGCGACTCAAAGTTTTAATAGAAAAGAAGTTATTAACAAAAAACCAAATTCTACTACTTATGCTATCTTTGTTGTATGAATGAAATAAGAACCCATCAGCAGCATTTTAAGAATTCGCTTTTTATAGCAGGGCTTTTGGTGTTTTTACTTGTGTTGCTTTTTGTGGTTGAACTGTTGTTGGGCGTTAAATTCAATTTTTTAGGTGTATTTCCTCGTAAATTAGAATATTTACACGGTATAGTTACACATGTACTTGTTCATGCCGATAGTAACCATTTGCTAAATAATGTGGTTTCTCTTTTCATACTTACCCTTTCGTTGTTTTATTTTTATGGAAAAATAGCCGATAAGGTCTTAGTGCTTGGGTGGTTATTTACCGGTTTTATACTGTGGGCGATAGGGCGCGATAGTTTGCATATTGGTGCCAGTGGGTTAATTTATGCGCAAGCGTTTTTTTTATTTTGGAGTGGGGTTATTCGTAAATACGCTCCTTTGATTGCCATTGCACTCATTGTAGTGTTTTTTTACGGCAATATGGTATGGCATGTATTTCCATGGCAGGCCTTTCCTAACGAATCGTGGGAAGGCCATTTGTCGGGAGCTATAGTGGGTAGTTTATTAGCTGTTTTATACCGCAAACAAGGTCCGCAACGCCCGGTAAAAGAGTGGCACGAGGAACTGGAAAGTGAAGATGAAAAAAACTTGGCAGAATACGCTGAAAGTTTTGAGTTAGAAGGCGAGGAACAGAAAGAGAACGTAGAACAGAGTAAGGAGAATGAGAATGAGAAAAGGGAAGGTAGTAATGGGCATTAGTATTAAAGACTAATTATTTATCTTCCACTTTACCAAGAATTGTAATATCTTTTTCACGCTCCCAGTTATATGGAAGTACTTTCTTTTCTTTAAACTGCAGATTTAAAGTCTCTTCAAGTTTGATTATTATATTTTGAATTTTTATTATTAAATCTATTATGGATATATCGTTTCTCTTATTATTATCAATTGTTTGCAAAATAATATTACTAAAACCAGTTTCACAATTATTAGATTTTTTTACTTGTAAGTTGAATTTGCAGTTTATATAAATACCAGGCAAAATTGTACCTGCTAATGCCTTGTTTGATAAATTGTCTTTATAATTCCAATGCAATGCTCCAAATAACTGAGCTTCATTCTTTATTGATATACCTATTCTTTCATCTATGTGTTGATATGTATTTCTAAAATCATATATACAACTTAAAGGATCTAAAATAGTATAATCATTTGTAGTACTAGGCAATTTTTTATAAAATGAATTGAATTTTTTTGTATTATCAAGAATTTGCCACGCAAAGTCTATAATTATTGGTATACCTACATGCTTTTTCTTTGTACTGATGTTAAGTAATTCATTTAATAATTGATTATAATAATAGTCAATTAGATTTGATGTAATTCGAAGACCATCAAGAATAATTAATTGTTGGGGTAATAATTCTTTTGGTAGATTATTTAGTATTGAATCTTCTTTTATTATCATTTATGTTTTAATCATTTTTCCAAACTCCACCATCAACTCTGGGTTTTTTTCCAATATATTTCCTACAACAATAATATCGGCACCTGCTTGTAAGGCTTGTTCAATGTCGTTACAGGTTCGTAACCCTCCACCTACAATTAGTGGCACGGAAATATGTTGTTTTACGGCTTCAATTATTTGTGTAGGTACGGGTTGTGTGGCACCGCTGCCGGCTTCGAGGTAAATTAGTTTATTGCCTAATAGTTCGCCGGCAATAGCAGTAGCTACAGCTATACCTGTTTTTTGGCGTGGAATGGCGCGGGTGTTACTCATATATTCTACCGATGTAGTAGAGCCACTTTCAATTAACATATAGCCGGTAGAAATGGTTTCGATGCCCGATTTTTTGATAAAGGGAGCCGAAACTACATGTTGCCCTATAAGAAAATCGGGGTTTCTGCCTGAAATAAGAGATAAGAATAAAAGAGCATCAGCCTTCGGCGAAAACTGCGATGCACTGCCCGGAAATAACACGACCGGTATAGTACAGCTTTTTTTTATTTTTTCAATCATTTTGTCGGTGCTTTGGTTGGTAAGACTGCCGCCAATAAAAATGAAGTCGGGTTGTGCTTGTTGAGCAAGTGCTATAAAATGCGTAAGGTGTTTATCTACGCATTTATCAGGATCGATAAGCACCGCAAATAATTTTTTATGCGATGTTATTGCGGATTGAATATGGCTATAAATAGTTTTCATTTATTTCGTTGTCCAAGTTAGTACAAAATCGTCTAATATTTCATAGTGCATAGTAAAATTTTGCTTCTTCCTACTACGGGTTTCGTAGGCATCAAAACTGCCTTTTTCTGCTAAATTGAAAGCTTGTATGTGTAAGTGTTGTATAAAATCGAATTCGGTTTCGGGTAAAATTTTAAACAAGCTTTCTTTGGCCGACCAATGGAGCAAAACGTGTAAAACTTGATGGTGTGGATTTATGTTTTTTAGTTCGTTATCAGACATAAATTTTTCTTTGAGTTTGAGCACTCTGTCGCTTTTTTTTTCAATGTCGATACCTAGCTCCAGTGAGGGGTGTATCATTACAGCCACATAATTTTTAGTGTGCGAAATACTTATTTTAAAGCTGTTGTCTTCGAGGTTCGGTTTACCCCATTCGTTGTAGCAAATTTTTTTTTCTTCTCCACAAAGCTCTTTTAACAGAACTCTTGTACATAACCATTCTAGTTTGCGTACTTCGTTTTTAATTGATTGAAAACGATTATCTGTAATACTTTCTTCGCAGAGCAGAGATTTGAGTTGTTCTTCCTTTTCCTCCATTTTCCAGATGCCGAGTTTGGCTCCGTTGGGTAATATGGTTAGTTGGAATAGCATATCTTATTAGATGGTTAGATAGTTAGATAGTGAGATGGTGAGAAAAGAAGAATTGAGAAAAAGCTGTGATATTTTTCTTCTAAGTCCCGATAATTTCTTCTGACATCGTCTAACTTCTTTTTCATTTCCATCGAATACTTTCTACCAAGTGTTTTAAATCTTTTTCTATAAAGGCAGAAACCGGTGCAATAGAGTCGGCATTGGGTACGGCATTAAAATACAGTGCTCCACGCAAAAAATGAGTGGTACTGTCTGTTAACAAAAATTGTAGGGGAGAGGCCGCATTACCGGTTAGTTCGTAAATAATTCCGTACACATTTGCTTCGGCATTTTCGTACGGGTGTTCAATTATAGCATCGGCTCTAACGGTGTGTTTATACACTAAATCGCGGCTTTCTTCACTGAGTCTTCTAAAATCGTTGTTTACTTTTACATAACTGCAATATATTCTGCCGTTAAAGGTGGGGTAAACAATATCCAGCCATTCTTCTTTGCTGTTTTTCGATTTGCGTGGCACAACGGTTGAAAAGGTTGAAATATCGAAGGTGCAAGGCGGATAGGTGCTATCAAAAGTTTGATAACTGTTTGGTGGTAAATCTATTCTGAAATAGGCATACGGCTTGGGCGTGTGGTTGGAGCAAGAACCTACAACAAGAGTTGTAATGAATAGGATTAACCCTTTATACAGTGTTTTTTGCATCATCTTGTTCATAAGGTTCGTTTAGGTGTAATTTAACTTTTTCTATGTGTCTGTCGTCTGCTTCAACAATTTCGAAGGCATAGTTTTTATACCTGATTAGTTCGTTAACTGCAGGTATTTCGCCTTTGAGCTCCAAAATTAATCCGGCTAAGGTGTCTGCTTCTTCAGCAATCTTGCTGAAAGCAAATTCTTCTATGCCCTCAATTTTAAAAAAATCGGTAAGCATTATTTTAGCTTCAAAAAGGTAGGTATTTTTATCAATGAGGGTATATAATTTATCGTCGTCGTCGTATTCATCATTTATTTCGCCAACAATTTCTTCTAAAATATCTTCTAAGGTAATTAATCCCGATGTTCCACCAAATTCGTCGACAACGATAGCAATGTGAATCTTATCTTTTTGAAAATCGGCCAGCAAATCGTCAATCATCTTTGTTTCGGGCACAAAATAAGCTTGTCGTATAAGCGTTTGCCATTTAAATTGATTGTTTTTTTCGAGGTGAGGCAATAAATCTTTTATGTACAAAATGCCTTTGATGTTATCTTCTGTTTTACTAAAAACGGGCATTCTGGAGTATCCTGATTCTATTACCCTTTCCAATACTTGTTTAAAAGAACTGGTAATTTCAATATCAACCATTTGAGTGCGAGGAGTCATTATTTGGTTCACATTTATATTTCCAAACTTTACAATTCCTTCCAGTATTTCGTTGTCTTCTTCGCTATTGGTTGTAAGCTTTAGAGCGTTTGATAATTGGTTTACAGAGATATTGCCAAATTTTTTCGACGCTAATTTTTTATTGATTGTTTTGGTAGAGTTTACCAATAGTTTTACAAAAGGAGCTGTTGCTTGTTGGCAAAATTTAAGAACAGGAGCGGCAATTATAGCAATCTTTTTTGCGTGATGGGTAGCATAAATTTTCGGAAGTATTTCGCTAAAAAGTAACAAAATAAAGGTGATAAGTATAGTTTGAACAACAAAGCCAAGCAACAGAGCGTCAGAAAAATCGACCATGCTGTTAATAGTAAAAGTAGCTAAGGTAATGAGGCCTATATTCACAAAATCGTTTGCAATTAAAATAGTTGCCAGTAACTTTTCGGGGTTTGAGCGCAAATCTAAGAGTGTTTTGTGCGATTTATTTTCTTCGTCCAGCTCGCTGATATCGTTTGGCGATAAGGAAAAAAATGAGGTTTCGGAAGCAGACAAGAATGCCGAAGAATACACTAAACCTAAACAAATGAGTAGATACAAAATATAGTACGCCGAGAAGGGATTCGTTTCTACAGCATTGAAAGATTCGGTAAGAGAAACAATAAAAGAATTCAAAATAAGTCTATTTGGTTAAACAAAACAAGGACGGATAAACCGTCCTTGCAAAAATAATCATTTTAGATGAAAATAATCTATGTTTTAATTAAAACGGCAAATCGTCAGTCGAATTTGCTGCAGCTTCGTTAAATGGAGCCGGTTCTGCAGTTGGAACCGGATTGTTGCTTGCAACCGTTGCATTGCTGGTTTCGTTGGCATTTTCGGGTTTACGACCGGTACCGTAAAACTCAATTCTATCGGCATAAATTTCAGTAACATATCTTTTTATGCCATCTTTTTCGTAATCGCGTGTTCGTATTTTTCCTTCTACATATACGCTAGAACCTTTTTTTACATACTTTTCTACAAATTGTGCTTGGTCTTTTCTTACCACAATGTTGTGCCATTCTGTTCTTTCGGGAATAACAGTACCGTTTTGTAAGGTGTAACTTCTTTCGTTGGTAGCAATTGTAAGATTAGCAATTGTATTTCCATTATCAAAATATTTAACTTCAGGGTCTCTGCCCACATTTCCGATTAAAATAACTTTGTTTAACGACATAATTTATTGTTTTAAAGTTTGTTTGTTTTTCGAGTTGTAAAAATAGATTATATATTTTATAAAACAAGTAGTTGAACTTAAATTATTTTCTGAGATTCTAAATAAATTTCTATAAGTCTTGATACAGGGTAGTTTGCAAGTTTGTTAAAAAATGTTTTCTCGTACCTATTAATAGATATGTTGGTTGAAAAAGTTTTTAGAGTATAAAAAACTGCGTGAATTTTTTGGTGGCTAAGTATGTGTTTTGTGTAAAAGCCGTTATGAAGTAACTCAATGTCTCCCGCATTTTTAAAAATAGCACGAAAGCTATCTGTAAGTACTAATTCAGAAAAGTCTATTTTTTGAGTTGTTTCGATAAGTGGAAATTCGTACAAATTTTTCCAAACATCGTTTTCTGTTCGTTTTTGGATAAAACAGTAAGAACCATCTAAAATTACCAGGTAATTAAAAAACCGTTCGCGCACTTTTGTTTTTTTGCTTTTTACGGGCAAGTACTGAACTTTATTTTCGGCAAATGCACTACAGCTGTAGTTAAAGATGCAGTTTTCGCAATCGGGATTGTTAGGTACACATTGCAAGGCTCCAAATTCCATAATGGCTTGGTTGTATACAGCCGCCTTATTTTTATCCAATAATGATTGGGCCAGAATTTTAAATTCCTTTTTTCCGCTAGTAGTATCAATAGCTGTATCAATATTAAAAATGCGAGCCAAAACCCTAAACACATTGCCATCTACTACAGCATAGGGCTTGTTTTGCGAAAAAGAACAAATGGCAGCTGCCGTATAATCGCCAATTCCTTTTAAGCGGATAATTTCTTCGTAATCGGTAGGAAAAATACCGTTGTATTCACTTACAATAGTTTTAGCGGTAGCGTGAATATTTCGGGCACGACTGTAATAACCTAATCCTTGCCAGAGTTTTAAAACCTCTTCTTCGTGTGAGTTGGCTAAATGCTGCACATTAGGAAACTGTTGGATGAAACGGTTGTAATAGGCTAGACCCTGATTTACACGAGTTTGCTGTAAAATAATTTCCGACAACCATATTTTGTAAGCATCTTGCGTTTCTCTCCAAGGTAAATCTCTTTTATTGCTATCGTACCAATTTAATAAGGAGCGGCGAAAAGTATTTAATAGATTGTCTGATAGCATACTAGGTGTTTTGTTAGTCAGGAGTGCGATTTTGTACAAAGGTATTCTCAATTTCACTAAAAAAAGCATTGTTAAATAAAAAAATAATAGAACAAAATTTTTGTGGGAGAATTAAATATCCTATATTTGCACACTCAAAAAAAATCATCTTACAACATAAACAAAAAATATTTAAATAAATAACAATCAAAATTTTACTAAAATGACAAAAGCTGATATCGTTAATGAGATTGCCAAAGAAACAGGGATTGATAAACTAACTGTTCTGAAAACAGTTGAAGCATTTATGGATAATGTAAAAGGGTCGTTATCAAAAGGCGATAATGTATATTTAAGAGGATTTGGTAGTTTTATAGTAAAACAAAGAGCTCAAAAAACAGCCCGTAATATTTCAAAAAACACCACCATTATTATCCCAGCACACAATATCCCGTCTTTTAAGCCGGCTAAAACTTTTGTTGGAGTAGTAAAAAAGAATTAACATAAATAGTAAACGATAAAAACACAGAATTATGCCAAGTGGAAAAAAGAGAAAAAGACATAAAATGTCTACTCATAAAAGAAAAAAACAACTAAGAAAAAATAGACATAAAAAGAAAAAATAAGATTTTGTCTTTCTTTTTTATCTAATCTGCCTAAAATAACTACAGTTTTTTTAGGCAGATTGGTTTTAAGTATACGGTAAATATCTGTTGTGTGTTTATAGTCACTAAATAAAGAGTTTGCTGCTGTATAAAGTAGCAAATTTGAATTAATCTCTCAAAAAAAACAATACATATCTTGTGAATAGCGAACTAGTAGTAGATGTTCGAAAGGCTGAAGTAACCATTGCGTTATTAGAAGAAAAAAAACTTGTTGAACTCAATAAAGAAGGTCGTCTTACTGACTCGTTTTCGGTAGGCGATATTTATTTGGCAAGGGTAAAAAAAATAATGCCCGGTTTAAATGCTGTTTTTGTAGATGTAGGTTACGAAAGAGATGCCTTTTTACATTATTTAGATTTAGGTTCTCAATATAATTCTCTTCAAGCGTTTTTAAAAACAGCCCTTTCGGATAGAAAAAGAATCCCTCTAATAACCAAAAAACATATCCTTCCGGATATCGATAAGAATGGAACCATCTCTGAAATTCTTAGCTCGGGTCAAGAAATATTGGTGCAAATATCTAAAGAGCCAATTTCAACTAAAGGTCCTCGTTTAACGTCTGAAATATCAATAGCCGGTAGGCATTTGGTACTTATTCCTTTTTCGGATAAAGTATCGGTATCTCAAAAAATTGTTTCGCAAGAAGAAAGAGCCCGTTTAAAGCAGTTGGTACAAAGTATTAAGCCTAAAAATTTTGGTGTAATAATTCGTACCGTTGCCGAAAATAAGCGTGTAGCTGAGCTAGATAACGAACTTAAAGTATTAGTAAAACGCTGGGAAGAAACTGTTGCCAAAATTCAACAAGCAAAAGGTGTAACGCTTGTTTGCGAAGAAATGGGGCGTACCGTAGGCATTATTCGTGATATTTTTAACTCTAATTTTCAGAGTATTTATGTAAATAGCGATTTGTATTACCGAGAAATTCGTGATTATGTTGAGTTAATTAATCCCGAAAAAAAGAGTATTGTAAAGCTATACAACGACGAGTTGCCTATTTTAGATAATTTTGGAGTTACTAAGCAACTCAAATCC
The DNA here is from genome assembly GCA_016938015.1 of Paludibacteraceae bacterium. Taxonomy (GTDB): domain Bacteria; phylum Bacteroidota; class Bacteroidia; order Bacteroidales; family Paludibacteraceae; genus JAFGVL01. The sequence continues at coordinate 5,585 of JAFGVL010000039.1, read as the reverse complement.
TTATTTGGAAAAACCGTATCATTTAAAAGCGGTGCTTACCTCATTATAGAACATACTGAAGCTATGCATGTGATTGATGTAAATAGCGGAAACCGTTCTAAATCTTCTAAAGGACAAGAAATTAATGCGTTGGAGGTAAATATGGCGGCTGCCGAAGAAGTGGCTCGTCAGCTTCGCTTACGTGATATGGGCGGAATTATTGTGATTGATTTTATCGATATGCACGAAGGAGATCACCGTCAGAAACTATTCGATTATATGCGAGAGCTGATGTCGAATGATAGGGCCAAACATAACATACTGCCTTTAAGCAAGTTCGGTGTGATGCAAATAACTCGCCAACGAGTACGACCTGTGATGCACATTGATATTGAAGAAACCTGTCCGACTTGTTACGGAAAAGGCAAAATGATGCCTTCCATTTTGTTTACCGATCAATTAGAGAGTAAAATTGATTATTTGGTTAATAAACTTAAGGTAAAGAAATTTGTGTTGCATATTCATCCTTATGTAGCGGCATTTATTCAAAAAGGAGTAGTTCCCTTGTCGTTGAAGTGGAAGTTTCGCTATGGTTTTGGCTGTAAGGTTATACCTTCTCAGCAACTAGGATTTTTACAGTATAAGTTTTACGATGCAAAAGGCAATGAAATTGATTTGCAGGAAGAAATTGAAATAGTATAAAACAAAACAATAAAGGAGGCTTAAGCCTCCTTTATTGTTTAAGCATTTTCTCAAATGCTTTCCATAAATTATTTTTAGGAACAGGAGCCGTTATAATTATTTTTTCTTTTGAAACGGGGTGAATGAATTCAATTTTTCGGGCGTGCAAACTTATACCTCCATCGGGATTAGAACGTGCAAATCCGTACTTTAAATCGCCTTTAATGGGGCAACCTATTTTTGCTAACTGACAACGAATTTGATGATGCCTGCCGGTTTCTAAATTTACTTCTAATAAACAGTAATTATCAGATTTGGCAAGTGTTGTATAACTCAATACGGCTTCTTTTGCATCAACCCGAGGCAAATCATATGCATAGCTTTTGTTTTGTTGCTCGTTTCTAACTAAATAATGCTTTAAAGTTGCTGCTGCTTGTTGGGGCGTTTCTTTTACTATTGCCCAATAGGTTTTTTTTACTTCGTGGGTTTTAAATAGTTCGTTTAAACGTGCAAGAGCTTTGCTTGTTTTGGCAAATATTACCACACCACTGGTAGGTCTATCTAACCGATGCGTAACTCCACAAAATACATTACCGGGTTTGTTGTATTTATCTTTTAAATAAGCTTTGATGCGATCGGGTAGGGTGTTATCTCCTGTTTTGTCGCCTTGTACTAAATCAGAACAAGTTTTATTTATAGCAATAAGGTGGTTGTCTTCGTATAAAATGGTAGCCTCACCCAAACCCTCCTCGGAAGGGAGGGAGGAAGAGCTAATAGTATGTGTATTGTGAATGTTCATTAATAATTTTTTTTGTTCCTCCTCTTTTGGGAGGCTATGAGAGGCTTTTATCGTTGTTTTAACGCCTCATAAATTAATATTCCTGCAGCTACCGATACATTCAGCGATTGAATGCTGCCTTTAATTGGGATAGAAACAATTTCATCGCATAAACGTAAATGCTCAGGGGAGATTCCGTAATCTTCGGCTCCCATCAAAATAGCAAGTGGCTCGTTGTATTCTATTTGGCTGTATACTTTGTTGCCTTTTTCGGAGGCTGCCACTATTTTCAACCCCGACGATTTTAAGTATTTAATCGTTTCGGTAAGGTTTGATTCTCTGCAAACAGGAATTTTTAATAGTGCTCCGGCAGATGTTTTTACAGCGTCGGCATTGGTCGAAGCAGAGTTGCGAATAGGTAACACTACTGCATTAACTCCTGCGCATTCGCATGTGCGAGCGATGGCTCCATAATTTCGTACATCCGTTATCCCATCGAGGATTACAATGAATGGTGATTTGCCTTCTTCGTATAATGTAGGAATAATATCTTCGATATGCTGATAGGTAATAGGGGTAATGTAAGCAATAACTCCTTGGTGGTTTTTGTTGGTAATTTTATTCAGTTTTTCAACCGGCACTTTTACCATAGAAACTTGTTTGCCTTGAAGCGATGCATATAATTCGCGTGTAAGCTCATTACTCATATCGCGTCGAATAAAAATTTTATCAATTTCTTTATCCGATTTAATCGCTTCAATTACAGCCCGAATACCAAATATCATGTCTTTTTCTTTCATTCCAATAATTTTATACTGTCAATCTGCTCTTGCTATAAGAGCAGTTAAAGGGTGAATTCCCTGTGTGTACAAAGATAAACATCTTATTTGCTATTATACGATTTCGAATTTATAATTTTACCATCAAATGTTTATCTTTGTTTTTAGTAATTGTAACGCATATGTTTGTAAAAAGTTTTTTACTCAGTTTTTTCGGTTGTTTTTTTCTGTTATCCAGTGCTCAAGTTGGATTGGTAGATGAGTGTGCTTATTTTTTTACCTTTAAACCGATGTTAGGTTCGTTAAATACTACTACGGATATAACGCAAGGAGTTAATAAGCAGTATGATGTACAAAGTAAAGGGTTTTATTATGGTGCCGATTTGCTCAATGCAAGTTGGACCTATGTAGAAGGAGCTTATTTAGTGCCTCAAATTCAGGTGCCTTTACGCATACGATATATACAAACTGATGATTTACACTTCTCTGACGGAACCGCAATGCCTGTTGCTGCAAATCCTGCATTTTATCATCTTAACTTAGGATTACAATTGCAGTATAGCCCTATTTATTTTAGACTGGGCAATGTGCTGTTTACACCTAAAGTAGGTATTGGTTTTGATTTAGCAAAGCACAACTACAACCATAATTTAGCTGCATTTGTAGGAAAAGAGGGAACATCTGCCGATTTACAAGCAAAGATAAACGCTATTGCTCCCGAAAGCCCTGTTTATCGTGTTAGTTTTTGGGAAGATGTGTATGGGTTTAATTTAGGAGCATATATCAATTTAGGAACCCGATTTATTGTTGAAGGCGGTTGGGAATACTATCCGTTGCGTTTTATTATAAAAAAAACAGGCTTGTCGATGTATGATGATTTTGGTAAGGAGGGCTATATGGATTCGTCGCCGGCTTTTTTGGCAAAATTAAACCGATGGAATGTCGAGTTACGCTGGAATATACTTACGAATGTAGCGGCTTTTGCTAAATATGAAAGTTCTTATTACAAATATGGTATAGAAGGTGGAATTGAAGATGAGGGAATACGACTGTTAGATAAAGAAATATTTACCCAAGTAAATAACGCTATTGTGTTTGGAGTAGCTATTGTTTTTGCTCAATAATGAATGGGATTTTAAATAATTAAATAACGCTTTTTATTAGGTTTTATCAAAAAAACAGCCTGTTTTAAATGTTGTTTTTTGCTATCCTTTTAATTCTTCTAATTCTTCGCCAAGCACTTCCCATTCATACATTTTTTGTTCCAGTTCTCGTTTTTTCTTTTCGTACGATTTGAATAAGTCGGCATTGCTTGCTTTAAGCGGATCTTGAAGTTCTATTTCCAGTTGGCAGATGTCAGTTTCGAGGGTTGCTATTTGTTTTTCAGTTTCTTCTAAAGCTTTTTCGGCTTTGCGTATTTTTTTGCTGAATTCTTTGCGTGCTTCGTAGCTGAGCTTGTTGTCCGATATTTTTGTATCTTCTTCTTTGGTGTTGCTTGTGTTTGCTCGCAGGCTAATTTCCAGTTCTTTTAAACTGTCCATTTTCTTTTTCTTCAAAAAATCATAAATGCCGCCCATGTGCTCCACCACTTTTTTGTGAGCAAATTCGTACACTTTATTTACCAATCCGTCTAAAAATTCGCGGTCGTGCGATACAACAATAACAGTCCCGTCAAATGCTTTGATGGCTTCTTTAAGAACATCTTTACTCTGCATATCTAAGTGGTTGGTAGGCTCATCCAAAATAAGCAAATTGACAGGTTCAAGTAGTAGCTTAATCATAGCCAATCGGCTACGTTCACCTCCCGATAGCACTTTTACTTTTTTATCCGAGGCCTCGCCACCAAACATAAATGCGCCTAAAATATCTCTAATTTTGGTGCGAATATCACCTACTGCCACATAGTCTATTGTTTCAAAAACGGTTTTACTCTCGTCCAGTAAGCTGGCTTGGTTTTGCGCAAAATAGCCTATTTTTACATTATGTCCCAGTTTCATTTTTCCGGTAAAAGCAATTTCGTCCATAATACACTTTACCAAAGTTGTTTTCCCTTCACCGTTTTTGCCTACAAAAGCTACTTTTTCGCCACGATTAATAATAAGCCCTATTTGTTTCAAAATGGTTTTTTCTCCGTACGCTTTTGTTAAGTTTTCTATTTCTACAGGAATACTTCCTGAGCGAGGAGCAGGAGGAAATTTAAGGCTTAATCGGGAGGTATCTTCCATATCTACCTCAATGCGTTCAACTTTATCCAGTTGTTTGATGCGCGATTGTACTTGAACCGATTTTGTGGCTTTGTAACGGAAGCGTTCAATAAAATCTTCGGTGTCGGCAATCATTTTTTGTTGATTCTCGTAAGCCCTTATTTGTTGTTCTCTACGTTCTTTACGCAGTTCGAGGTATTTATCGTAATTAACACGGTAATCGTAAATTTGTCCGAGCGATATTTCTATCGTTCTGTTGGTTACGTTGTTAATAAATGCTCTATCGTGTGAAACTAATACTACAGAACCGTTGTAGCTGCTTAAAAACTGCTCCAGCCATTGTATGGATTCTATATCTAAATGATTGGTGGGCTCATCTAACAAAAACACATCGGGTTTGCGAAGCAGTATTTTTGCTAATTCGATACGCATCCGCCATCCGCCACTAAATTCAGTTGTTTTTCGCTCAAAATCAGAACGAACAAACCCTAAACCCAACAGCGTTTTTTCTACATCGGCTCTAAAATCGGCACCACCCATCAGTTGTAATTTTTCTGTTTCGTGAGTAAGGGTATCGATTGTTTTTAGATAGTTTTCCGAGTAATAATCGGTGCGTTCGGTTATTTCTTTGGTAAGGGTTTCGATGAGTTGTTGTTGTTGCAGTATTTCGTAAAAGGCTAATTCTGTTTCTTGCAACACCGTGCGTCCGTCTTTATGAATCATGTGTTGCGGTAAATAGCCAATTTTTATATCTTTTGGAACGGTCAGTTTTCCGGAAGTAGGAGCTTGAATTCCGGCAAACATTTTTAGTAAGGTAGTTTTACCGGCACCATTTTTACCTACCAGCGCAATTTTATCTTTGGGGTTTACCAAAAAGCTAATATCGTCGAATAAAATATGACCGGAAAATTCTATGGAGACTTGTTCTACAGATAACATGCGAAATAATTAATGGTGAATAGTTAACCCTACAAGCATAACTATTGAATGTTGATTTTTTATTCGCAAAGATACATCAATGAGCCGATATGCCAATAAATCGATAGTAATAAAAAAACGCTTATCAGTGATAAGCGTTTTTTAGTAAGTAGCGTGAGTTTTATTAGAATAAGTTGATGCCTAGTTTTTTACAAGCTTCCTTTTGTGCTTCTGGCCAAATGCTGG
>JAFGVL010000038.1 GCA_016938015.1 Paludibacteraceae bacterium | reverse complement strand
CCACTAAATCCAAATATTGGCAGCAAGGCTAAAGAAATAACAATAATTCCTAAACCGCCAATCCATTGTGTAAGGCTACGCCAAAAAAGCATGCTGTACGATAGCGATTCAATATCTGTAAGTATGGTAGCTCCTGTAGTGGTAAAGCCCGATATTGTTTCGAAAAATGCGTCAGTAAAGCTGGGAATGCTGTTGCTCAGCCAGAATGGGAGCAAGCCAAAAAGCGAAAACACCACCCAAATAAGTGTAACAAAGAGCGAACCTTCTCTTTTACCAATGGTGTCAAGCGCATTTCTTCCGCCCCAAATAGCTAAAAATCCTACAGCTACACAGATTAAGCCTGTAAGCAGAAAGTAACTCCAATCATTTTCGTTGAAGATGAAAGAAATAATAATGGTAGAGAAAAGAAATATACTTTCTATTAGCAGTAAACTCCCTAATAAGCGGTATATCAATTTAATATTGAAGTCTCTATTCATTAATTAAAGAATGATTCGATTTTTGGTATGTCTGAAACAAAGCAAAATACAATTACTTTATCTCCGGTATTAAAGGTGGTATCGCCGGAGCAGATAAAGCCTTTTCCCTCACGAATGTATCCTCCAAAGTTTACACCCGAAGGTATTTTATGGTCGCGAATCCTTCCTTTACAAATTTTGCTTTTCGGTTGTACTTCAAATTCGATAATTTGAGCATCAGATGAGTGTAAGCTTCTGATGTTTAAAACACTATCATCTAATGTAAGTTGATGTATATGATTGGCTGCAATCAGTTTTTTATTAATTATTGTACCAATATCTAAACTTTGAGCCAAAGGGATATAATCTAAATTTTCAATTTCGGCGATGGTTTTAATTACGCCAAATCTTTTGGCGGCAAGACAAGCTAAAATATTTGTTTCTGAGTTGCCTGTTACTGCTACAAATGCATCGGTATCGCTAATACCTTCTTCTTTGAGTAGCTCTAAGTCTCTACCGTCACCGCATATTATCAAATGACCTTTTGTTTTATCGGCAATATTCAAGCATCTGTCGTGGTTTATTTCCAGTATTTTAGCATTAATTTTATCCGGTAAATACTGTATTGCTTTCACTCCAATGCGACTGCCACCCATAACTAGAATATCTTTTATAGGGCGGTCTTCTTTTCCGGTTTGTTCTCTTAAAAACTCTAGGTTTTCGTTTTTTGTAATAAAATATACAATATCGCCATCAAGAATTTTATCTGTTCCTGTTGGAATAATTGTTTCCGTTTTTCTTTTCATTGCCACCACTCTGAAACGTGCATGGTCAAGAAACCCTGTTTGAAATTGTTGGTTGATGATAGGAGCGTTATTTCTTACTTTGATACCTACCAAAACTAAGGCATCGTTTTCGAAAGAAATGTTTATGCGCTGCCACGAAGTTTTTAGCGATTTTACAATTTCTTTGGCCGCCAACATTTCGGGATAAATTAACGACTGTACACCTAAATTTTTGAAAAACTCTTTATTTTCGGCCAACAGATACTCGTAGTTATTTATACGCGCCAATGTTTTTTTAGCGCCTAGTTTTGCAGCAAGCATACATGCCGTAGTATTAACACTTTCGTTTGGGGTTACAGCAATAAACAAGTCGGCTTTTTTTACCCCACACTTCACCAAGTCTTTGATAGAAGTTGCCGATCCTTCTACCGACATTAAATCATAGGTTTCGGCTATGTGATGTAGCCTTTTAGAATCCTCGTCCAGTAAAATAATATCGTGGTTTTCGCGGGTTAAGATTTTGGCTAAGTGAGAACCTACTTCTCCGGCACCTGCAATTATAATTCTCATGTTAGTTGTTGTTTAATGTTATGTTGGAATTTGGGTGCTAAATAAGGAAAAAAATGAATATCATTTATTAATCTTGACTAAAATGTTGTATGGTTTTTTCAATTCCCTCTTCATCCAATCCTAACTCGTGGTATAATTCCTGTGGAGAACCATGTTCTACAAAGTAATCGGGTAGTCCTAGACGTTTAATTTGTAAGTGATAATTATTGTCGGCCATAAACTCTAAAATGGCACTACCAAAACCACCTTTTAAAACACCGTCTTCAACAGTAATTATGCGTGCAAATTTAGTAGCTATTTCATGTAACAGTTTTTCGTCTAAAGGTTTTATAAATCGGAGGTCGTAATGTGCCACTTTCAACTCGGTTGTTTGTTCGATATTTTCAATGGCTTTTTTAACCGAATTCCCAATAGGTCCTAAGGATAGTATGGCAATATCTTTCCCTTCTTTAATACATCTACCGGTGCCAACCTGTATTTCTTGCAGAGGTTTTCGCCAATCGTATTCGTAGCCAATGCCTCTAGGATAGCGAATAGCAAAGGCACCCTTATTACTTAATTGTGCGGTATACATGAGGTTACGCAGTTCTATTTCGTTATACGGAGATGCAACGGTAAGGTTGGGTATGCATCGTAAATAGGCCAAATCGAATGCTCCATGATGTGTAACGCCATCGCTGCCAACTATTCCGGCTCTATCCAAGCAAAGTACAACGGGTAGGTTTTGTATGGCAATATCGTGTATCACATTATCATATGCTCGTTGCATAAACGATGAGTAAATATTACAGAAAGGGATTTTTCCTTCTCTGGCAAGCCCGGCCGAAAAGGTTACGGCATGACCTTCGGCAATACCCACATCAAAACAGCGAGCAGGCATTTCTTCCGACATAATTGTCATGGAACAACCCGTGGGCATAGCCGGAGTAACACCTACAATAGCAGGGTTTTGTTTGGCTAACTCCAATAAGGTACTTCCAAACACATCTTGAAAAACGGGAGGTGTTTTTTTGCCGCTTTTTACTTCTATGCGTTCGCCGGTATCTTTGTTAAACTTGCCGGGAGCATGCCATTCGGTAGCAAAATCTTCGGCCGGTTTGTATCCTTTTCCTTTTTTAGTGATAAGGTGTATTACTTTTGGTCCTTTAAAATCTTTAATATCTTGTAAAATACGCACCAACCCCTTTACGTCGTGTCCATCAACAGGTCCGAAATAACGAATATTCATTCCTTCAAAAATATTGTTTTGGTGCGATACGGTTGCTTTTATGGTATTAAAAATGCGTTGTACTTTGGCTTTTCCTTGTTCATTCATCAATCCTAATTTTCGTAAAGCACGATAAGCTTCGTAGCGAATACGGTTATAGGTTTT
>JAFGVL010000037.1 GCA_016938015.1 Paludibacteraceae bacterium | reverse complement strand
GAACGTAGTGAGGAATCTATTTGTAATAGATAGCTTGTAATATGTTGAGCAATTTTACTAGATAAGTTTTCAACTCTTAATTCGCATGAATAACTATAATTCACACAAAGCATCCTCTAGTTAGGATGTTTTTTTTTTGTGTTAAACAGGTGTTAATTTTAATTTATTTGAGTAAGATAATGCAGCTTGCTTGTAAGCTGTTTATTTATAAATAACTGATTTTAATGAAGTTGCAATAAAGAAATTTTTCTTCAATTTATTGTATGTATTCTTATTTGAGATTGTATATTTGTGCTTTCAAAAAAAATAAAATACAGAGTAATTTAATATACTAAAATAACAAAATAGATATGAACGAAGCATTTTTACTTGTTGCTATTGTAACAGCTATTGTATTAGTAGTAGCTGCTTATTTAATAGCTAAACTGGTAGCTCCACACTCGTTTAATTCTCAAAAAGGAGAACCTTACGAGTGCGGTATTCCTACACGAGGAAACTCATGGTTGCCCTTTAAAGTAGGGTATTACTTGTTTGCTATTTTATTTTTAATGTTTGATGTAGAAACTGTTTTTTTGTTTCCTTGGGCAGTTGTAATGCGTGATTTGGGTACTATGGGACTTATTACAGTTACATTTTTTATAGTTATTTTGGCATTAGGTCTTGCCTATGCATGGAAGAAAGGAGCATTGGAATGGAAATAAAAAATATTCATATTCCCAATATGAAGAATGAAGACTTTAACGATAACGAGTATTTGGAAAAATATGTCGAAGAGCTTCGTAAAAATGGGACTAATATTGTTGTTGGTAAGTTAAGTGATTTTATCAACTGGGGGCGTTCTAATTCTGTTTGGCCACTAACTTTTGCTACCAGTTGTTGTGGTATCGAGTTTATGTGTGTGGGTGCTGCTCGTGCCGATTTTGCTCGTTTTGGTTGGGAGGTAACGCGTAATAGTCCGCGACAAGCCGACGTAGTTTTTGTAGCCGGTACTATCGTGCATAAAATGGCTCCTGTTTTAAAACGCTTGTACGATCAAATGGCCGAACCCAAATATGTAATTGCTATGGGTGGTTGTGCCATTTCCGGCGGTCCGTTTAAAGATTCATACCACGTAGTAAAAGGAGTGGATGAAATTATTCCTGTTGATGTGTACATACCCGGCTGTCCACCTCGTCCGGATGCGGTGTTGTATGGCATGATGCAGTTACAACGAAAAATTAAACTGGAAGATTATTTTAAATTACCACAAAAGCCTGTAATAAAGTAAAAAACAGCGTGTAGGTAAGCAATTTTAAAAACAAATAGTAAATCGTCTAATCGTAAAAAACTGATGGACAACTCAATAATAAAGAAAAAAATACTTTCAGTGGTTCCCGATGCAATAATTGAGGAAACACAGTTTATAACAGCTACTATTCCATCCGATAAATTAAGAGAAGTTGCTCTTTGTTTAAAAAACGATAAGGAGTTGCAATTTGATTATTTGCAGGACCTTATTGGAATGGATTGGGGCGAAACTCTTGGTGTTATTTATAACCTCTTTTCAACAAGTAACAACCAACAGCAAGTTGTACTGAAAACAAGTACAACCAATAAAGAAAATCCGGAACTGCACACAGTATCGGATATTTGGAATTCAGCTACTCTATATGAAAGAGAAGTATATGATTTTTTTGGCATCAAGTTTATTAATCATCCCGGCTTACGTAGGTTGTTTTTAAGAGCCGATTGGAATGGTTATCCGTTGCGTAAAGATTACGATACCGACGCCAAAAAGAATCCTATTCCAAAAAGAAATCAAACCATTGAGGATATGGAAACCACAGAAACCCTTACCTTGACTAACGAGGGTGTTGTGGGAGGTTCGTTTCAACTTTTTGACGATAAGGAATATATTGTTAATATGGGTCCTCAACATCCCGCAACGCATGGGGTGTTACATTTGCGTGTTTCGTTAGAAGGAGAAACTGTAAAAAAAATTGACCCGAACTTTGGGTATATTCACAGAGGTATTGAAAAAATGTGTGAGGGATATACCTATCCGCAAATACTTCATTTAACCGACAGACTCGATTACCTATCGGGAACAATAAACAGACATGCTGTATGCTTGTGTGTTGAAAAAGCCATAGGATTGGAAGTGCCCGAAAGAGCTCATTATATACGTACCATTTTAGACGAACTTACTCGTATCGCTTCTCACTTGTTGGGATGGGGATGTATGTGTATGGACATGGGTTCTATTACCGCCTTTGTTTACGGTATGCGCGATAGAGAAAAAATAATGGATATTTTTGAAGAATCGGGTGGCGGTAGATTAATGTGTAATTATAGTGTAATAGGAGGGGTATCGCACGATATCCATCCGAATTTTATTCAACGAATACGCGATTTTATTCCGTATATGCGCAAAATGTTGAAAGAATACCATATTCTGTTTACCGAAAACCCAATTGCTAGGGGACGTATGAACGATATTGGTTATTTAACCACAGAACAAGCTATTTCGTATGGTGTAACCGGTCCTTCAGGAAGAGCTTCCGGTTGGATGAACGATGTGCGTAAATTAGCTCCTTATGCTGCTTACGATAAAATAAAATTTGAACCGATGATGCGTACCGAAGGTGGTACTTTTGAACGATACATAGTGCGTTTGGATGAGGTGGAAGAGTCGTTGAAAATGCTGGAACAACTTATTGATAAAATGCCGGAGGGAGAGTATTGTGCCAAAACAAAAGCCATTATTAAAATCCCCGAAGGAGAATATTTTCAACGTGTAGAAAATGCTCGTGGTGATTTCGGCGTGTATATTTCCAGTAAAGGAGATAAAAATCCGTATCGAGTAAAATTCCGTTCTCCATGTATGACCTTGGTTTCGGCATTAAGCCCTATTACTTGCGGCGAAAAAATTGCCGATTTGGTTATGATTGGAGCATCGTTAGATTATGTAATTCCTTGTATTGATAGATAACAATTGTCTATTTATCCATTCTCAATGGAAGGAATGATTGAGAAAAGGCTAATTGATAATTAAATAATTGAAAATTAATATGTTTGATTTTAAAGTAGTAACAGATTGGATTGATACTTTATTGCGAGTGCAGTTAGGTCTACCAAATTTTTGGACACTAGCTATTGAGTTTATCCTGGTAGGTGTTGCTTTTTTAGCTGCTTACGCTGTATTAGCATTAATTTTAATTTATGTAGAGCGTAAAATTTGCGCTTTCTTTCAGTGTCGTATAGGTCCTAATCGTGTAGGTAAGTGGGGTATCCTTCAGTCTATTGCCGATATGATAAAAATTCTGTTAAAAGAAATTATCAGTATAGATAGAAGTGATAAAGTGTTGTTTGTATTGGCTCCGTTTTTTGTAATAATGGGTTCGATACTAACCTTTGCTGCTTTGCCTTTTGGTAAAGGGTTACATGCTATCGACTTTAATATTGGGGTGTTTTATCTTATTGCCGTATCTTCACTGGGTATTATCGGAATACTGTTAGCCGGTTGGTCTAGTAACAATAAATACACCTTGATTGGAGCTATGCGAAGTGGTGCTCAATTAGTGAGTTACGAACTTTCGGCAGCATTGGCTTTAATGACAGTGGTGGTTTTTGCCGGCACCATGCAGCTTTCTCAAATAGTTGAAAAACAAGCTGAAGTTTGGAATATCTTTAATGGTATTGCTGCAATTCCTGCGTTTATTGCTTTTGTTATTTATTTAATTGCGGGTCATGCCGAAACTAATCGTGGTCCATTCGATTTACCGGAAGCAGAATCGGAACTTACAGCCGGTTATCATACCGAGTATTCGGGTATTACTTTTGGGTTCTATTATTTAGCGGAGTATATGAATATGTTTATTGTAGCTGCTATTGCAACTACCGTATTTTTAGGAGGGTGGCAGCCATTGCATATTTCCGGTTGGGAAGGATTTAATCAAGTGATGGATTATATACCATCGGTAGTGTGGTTTTTTGGTAAAACGGCAGTTTGTATTTTCTTTGCTTTGTGGGTGCGTTGGACTTTCCCTCGCTTACGTATAGATCAGTTGTTAAAATTTGAGTGGAAAATTTTAATGCCTATTAGTTTAATAAACCTATTATTAATGGCTTTGGTTGTAACTTTATTATAATAGAATGAAAAGTGTAATAGCATATGTTAAAAAGATTCTTGTTGGATTATGGAATCTGATACTTGGAATGAAAATTACTTGGTTAAATTTATTTCGTAAAAAAATTACCGAGCAATACCCTGAAAACAGAGACAAATTAGTCATGTTTGAGCGTTTTAGAGGCGAATTAATTATGCCTCATAATGCTAATAACGAACACAAGTGTACCGCTTGCGGAATCTGTCAGATGAACTGTCCGAATGGAACCATACGTATTACCAGCAAAACTGAAACCGACGAGCAAACGGGCAAAACTAAAAAAGTATTGGATACGTATATGTACGATTTAGGTAGTTGTATTTTCTGCGATTTGTGCGTTCAAACTTGCCCTTCGGATGCTATAACCTGGTCGCAAGCTTTCGAACATTCAGTATATACACGGGCTAAATTAGATAAAAAATTGAATCGTGAAGGGTCTAAAATGGCTGAAAAAGTAAAACCAACAGCCAACGAAACAGCAATAAATTAATTTTTCATGGAAATAACAGCAAGTCAAATCATCTTTTGTATTCTTTCTGCACTTATTGTAGGAGGATCTATAATGACCGTAGTTTCTCGTAATATTTTACGAGCCGCTACCTATCTTTTGTTGGCATTAATAGGAACAGCCGGTTATTATGTGTTGTTAAATTATCATTTTTTGGCGGGAATTCAGATATCAGTGTACGTAGGAGGTATATTGGTGCTTTTTGTTTTCTCTATTTTCTTAACTAGTCAGGTTGGAGAAAAAATGCCGAAAGTGAGTTGGTCAAAAACTGTATTTGCCATTATAGCATCTTTATTAGGAGCAGGTTTGTGTTTGTTCGTGTTATTAACACAGTCGTACCCATATGCTGAGCAAGTTGCACAGACTGAAATTAGTATGCAAGCTATAGGATTGTCGTTAATGGGAACAGAACGGTTTCAGTATTTGCTTCCATTCGAAGCAATAAGTATTTTGTTGTTAGCGTGTATTATTGCAGGTATTTTAATTGCTAGAAAAAAATAAGTATTATGGATATATCTTTAGTAATAGGGTTGGTGGTAGACTATTTTTCAAAAAACCCAATGGCTCCCTATTTAATAGTAAGTACTATTATGTTTTTTGCAGGAGTGTATGGGTTTATTACACGGCACAATTTATTAGCCATGTTAATGTCTTTAGAATTAATTTTAAATGCTGTAAATATAAATTTTGTGGTTTTTAACCGCTTTTTATATCCCGGACAAATGGAAGGTATGTTTTTTTCCATTTTTGCCATAGGTGTAGCTGCTGCCGAAACAGCTGTAGGTATAGCTATCATTATCAATGTTTTCCGTAGTGGGAAAAAGATAGAAACAAGTGAAGTGAACACAATGAAATATTAATGCGATGGATACAAATATTGTAATAGCACTCTTTATTTTAATTATTCCTGTTTTTAATTTTTTATTTCTGGGCTTGTTGGGCTCAAAAATGTCAGAAAAAACGGCAGGTACAATTGGCACAGTTGGATTAGGTATTGTAGCTCTCCTTTCTTACATTACTGCCTATAATTATTTTTTTGGATACGGCAAAGTAGATGGTGTTTACTTGCCTATTTCAGAAGGGTTTGAATGGCTTAGGTTTACCGAACACTTACACATAGATTTAGGTATCTTGTTGGATCCTATTTCAATAATGATGTTAGTTGTTGTATCTACAGTATCATTTATGGTGCATTTGTATAGTATCGGATATATGCATGGTGAAAAAGGTTTTCAACGCTATTTTTCTTTCCTTTCGTTGTTCTCTTTTGCTATGTTAGGGCTTGTAGTAGCTACTAATATTTTTCAAATGTATATTTTTTGGGAGTTGGTGGGGGTTTCTTCTTATTTGTTAATAGGTTTTTATTACACCAAACCTTCGGCTGTTGCAGCTTCTAAAAAAGCGTTTATAGTTACACGTTTTGCTGATTTAGGTTTTTTAGTGGGAATCCTTTTATTATCCTATTTTACCAAAACATTCGATTTTGCACAAATTTGCGATACTTCTGCCACCGGAGCTATTTTAAGTAACAACGTAACTACTACTTTCTTAGGATTTTCGGTTATTAGTTGGGCCATGGCTTTAATTTTTATCGGTGGAGCAGGTAAGTCGGCAATGTTACCATTACACATTTGGTTACCCGATGCAATGGAAGGACCAACTCCTGTTTCGGCATTAATACATGCGGCTACTATGGTGGTTGCCGGTGTATTTTTAGTAGCTCGTTTGTTTCCGGTTTATTATTTCTTTACCCCAACGGTGTTGCAAATAATTGGCTATTTAGGGGCTGCAACTTCGCTCTTTGCAGCATTGGTGGCATGCACTCAAACAGATATTAAACGAGTACTGGCTTTTTCTACCATTTCGCAAATAGCGTATATGTTGGTTGCGTTAGGTGTTTCAAAATACGGAGCAGAGCACGAAGCCGGTTTAGGGTATATGGCTTCTATGTTTCACTTGTTTACGCATGCATTTTTTAAATCGTTGTTGTTTTTAGCTGCCGGAGCTATTATACATGCTGTTCATAGTAACGAAATGGGAGATATGGGTGGTTTGCGTAAATACTTACCGATAACTCATATTACATTTTTAATTGCTTGTTTGTCTATTGCCGGAATTCCTCCTTTTTCAGGCTTCTTTAGTAAGGATGAAATTTTAGTGGCTGCATTCGAACACGATAAAATATTGTTTGTGTGTCAGTATTTAGTTGCGGGCTTAACTGCTTTTTATATGTTCCGTTTGTATTACTCTATATTTTGGGGAAAAGAAACGCATTATCATCATACGCCACACGAAGCCGGTTTAAACATGACAATACCATTGCTGTTTTTAGCTTTCTTAACCGTAGTAACCGGTTTTATTCCATTTGCAGATTTAATAACTACCGATGGTAAACCGATGGAAATTCATACGGTGTGGGAAGTGGCTATACCTAGTGTTTTAGTAGGATTAGTTGGTATTGCTATTGCTACTTATATGTATAAGAAACCCACTTTAATGCCCGATAAAGTATCCAATTCATTAGGCGGTTTTTACAAAGCAACTGCCAAGAAATTTTACTTTGATGAGCTGTATATCTTTGTAACCAAAAAAATAATTTTTAATGGCATTTCTACTCCTATAGCTTGGTTTGACAGACATGTTGTAGATGGTTTTATGGATTTACAAGCCACCATTAGTAATGGGGTTTCTGCCAAAATTAAAGGGTTACAATCCGGACATGTTCAACAATACGTATGGGTATTTGCTGTTTCTGTATTTATTATTGCAGGTCTTGTTATCTTTTTACCGTTATAAAACTCTGAAAAATTTAGAATATGAATTTATTATATTTATTTGTTATTATTCCACTTTTGTTGATGGGTGGAGTGGCTATGCTTAGAGATGCAAAGCAAATTAAAATATTGATGGCCGTAGGAGCAAGTTTGCTTTTGGCTACATCTTTTGTATTATTATATGCTTATATGCAGGCAAAAGCGTTGGCTCCTAATGAAGTAATGTATTTTCAATCAGATTTGCTATGGTATCCATCCTTCAATATCAAGTTGTCGTTAGGGGTTGACGGTATTTCGGTGCTGATGATTATTTTATCTTCTATCATTGTATTTACAGGGGTATTTGCAACTTGGGGACTAAAAGAACAAGTAAAAGAATTTTTCCTTTGGTTTTTAATGCTTTCTACCGGAGTATATGGTTTTTTTATCTCTATCGATTTATTTTCCATGTTTTTGTTTTACGAGGTAGCTCTTATTCCAATGTATTTGTTAATTGGACTTTGGGGAACCGGTCGGAAAGAATATTCAGCCATGAAACTTACCCTTATGTTAATGGGGGGTTCGGCTTTTCTTTTACTCGGAATATTAGGCATTTATTTCAATTCGAATGCCGAAGGCGGACCTTTAACAATGAATATTTTAGAAATAGCTAAAGTACATATTCCTGTTGAGGCTCAAAACTTATTTTTTCCGCTTACATTTTTAGGTTTTGGTGTGCTTGGGGCTTTATTCCCATTCCATACTTGGTCGCCCGATGGACATGCCTCTGCGCCAACAGCAGTATCTATGCTTCACGCAGGGGTGCTAATGAAATTAGGAGGGTACGGTTGTTTTCGTGTAGCCATTTATTTAATGCCCGAAGGTGCTGATACATATACCACCTTATTTTTAGTATTAACCGGTATTAGTGTAGTGTATGGTGCTTTTGGAGCAATTGTACAAAAAGACTTGAAGTATATCAATGCTTACTCTTCGGTAAGTCACTGCGGCTTGGTTCTTTTTGCTATTTTAATGTTAAATAGAACAGCCATGACAGGGGCTATACTTCAAATGCTTTCGCATGGATTAATGACGGCACTTTTCTTTGCCTTAATCGGAAGTATTTACGGTCGTACACATACTCGTTTAATTAATGAAATGGGTGGTTTAATGAAAATAATGCCGTTTTTGGCGGTATGTTGGGTTATTGCAGGGTTAGCTTCATTGGGTCTTCCGGGTTTGAGCGGGTTTGTTTCTGAAATGACCATTTTTGTAGGAGCTTTTCAACATGCCGACACTTTTCATAGAGTGCTTACTATTGTAGCTTGTGCCTCCATTGTAATTACAGCCGTGTATATATTGCGTGTGATAGGTAAAATTTTATTTGGTCCGGTTCAAGATAAACACCACGAAAACCTAACAGATGCATTTTGGTACGAAAAGATAGCTTCCGTAACATTAATTGTTTTTATTGCATTTATAGGGATAATTCCTTTCTTTTCGTCCGATATTATTAACGAGAGTTTAACTTCAATTATAGGTAAGCTTTAAAATACGTTCGTTAGTTGTTGAACCGGATGTAAATTTAATATGATAGTAACATAAAATAAATTTTTAACACATGAATATAGAAACCATATTGTTAATGCGTACGGAGTTTTTGTTGATATTCCTACTTGTTGCATTAATTGTTCTTGATTTGTTTGCATCAAATAACCTAAAAAAATATTTTGATAGCATAGCTTGTTTTCTGTTTTTAGCTACAACTCTTGTCGGATTTCTTCCGTTGAACGAAGGCGAAGCTTTTGGAGGAATGTTTGTTGCCGATAGGATGAATGCGGTGGTTAAATCGATACTTAATGTGGGGGTGTTATTGGTTTTTTTACAATCAAAAACATGGCTGAATAATGCCTATACCAACCATAAAAAATCGGAAGTATATATTTTAATCATTTCTACCTTACTGGGAATGGATTTGATGATTTCGTCGGGTCATTTCTTGTTGTTTTATATTGGTTTAGAGTTGGCGTCGTTGCCATTGGCTGCTTTAATTGCCTACAATAAATACTCAAAAGAATCGGTCGAAGCAGGTGCTAAATTTATATTGATGGCGGCTTTCTCATCCGGAATTCTGTTATATGGCTTATCTATGTTTTATGGTGCAGTAGGAGAAGCAGGCTTGTATTTTGATGCGTTAAGTGGTTTGGTTAAACCTACCTCTATACAATTGTTGGCTATGGTATTTTTTATTGCAGGTATGGCGTTTAAAATATCCTTAGTGCCTTTTCATTTATGGACCGCCGATGTGTATCAAGGAGCTCCTACAAATATAACAGCTTTTTTATCGGTAGTATCCAAAGGAGCAGCAGTGTATGCACTTATGATAGTTCTTTATAAGGTGTTTAATAATATTTTCGATTCGTGGGAATTCGTAGTGTATGGCCTAATTGTAGTAACGATTACTGTCGGAAATTTATTTGCTATGCGCCAACAAAACATGAAACGGTTTTTGGCATTTTCTTCTATCTCACAAGCAGGATATATTATGTTGGGCTTGTTGCCGGGTACAGCTCTTGGTATGTCGTCGGTAGTGTTTTACTTACTTGTATATTTGGTTTCTAACTTAGGTATTTTTGCGGTGGTGTCCATTTTAGAAAATCACAGTAAAAAAGAATCTATTACAGACTACAATGGTTTGTATCAAACCAATCCGAAATTAAGTGTTATAATGATGCTTTTTTTGTTCTCGTTAGCAGGTATACCTCCATTTGCCGGATTCTTTAGTAAGTTCTTTGTGTTTATGGCTGCTGCCGAAATGAAGTATTATGCACTTGTGTTTATTGCTCTTATCAATACCGTAATATCATTATACTATTATTTAATTGTTGTAAAGGCAATGTTTATTACAAAAAATGAAACACCTATTACAACCGTTAAAACAGATACATCTTCAAAGTTAGGACTCTTTATTTGTGTGATTGGGACTTTATTCTTAGGTATTTTGAGTTATTTTTATGAAACGATAAACCAATTTAGCGTTGGATTGTTTTAATAAAAGTGTTGATAAAAACTCCAATATTGACACACAATTGTAATATAAATGTAATATTTATTGCGTTATTTTGAATGTTTTTAAAATTTGTCTCCGAGTAATACGAATAGAATAAAACCAACTTAATAAACTACGATGAAATTTAACGCTATTTTCTCTTTCCTTTTGCCAAAAGAAAGTGTTTTTTTTCCATTATTTAAAGAATCTGCCGATACCTTGGTAGAAGCCAGTAATCTTTTAGTGGATTTTTTGGCAGCCAACACCCAAGAACAACGTCAAGAGGTTTACAATCAAATTAAAGATGTAGAAAGAAAATGTGATGGGATAACCAACCATATTTTTGATGAACTGAACGATACGTTTATTACCCCTTTTGATAGAGAAGATATCCGTTTGTTAGCCGACCATTTGGATGACGTTATCGATTTTATTAATAGTTCGGCTAAAAGAGTGGTAATGTATCAACCTAAAGTTTTGCCTTATAACAAGGCCTGCGAGTTTTCTAAAGTAATACAAAAAGGGTGTATAGAAATTAAGGAGGCCATGTATTTGTTAGACAATTTGAAATACAAATCTGCTTTAGTGTTAGAAAAATGCATCAATATGAAAAACCTCGAAAAAGAGGGCGATGAAATTTACGAACACTTTATTTTAGATTGCTTTAACGAAGAAAGAAATGCTATAGAAGTTCTTAAACTGACACAAATCATGAAAGAACTTGAAAAATCTACCAATAGTATCAATGCTGTAAGTAAGTCTATAAAAACTATTTTAATAAAGTATGCCTAATCATTTTAATTAAAATAGCCATGACCTTACTCCTTATTATTATTTTTCTTTGTATTGTATTCGATTTTATTAATGGTTTTCACGATGCGGCAAATTCTATTGCTACAATTGTTTCTACAAAAGTTTTAACCCCTTTTCAAGCTGTACTTTGGGCGGCATTTTTTAATTTTGTAGCGTTTTTTATTGCCAAATACATTATTGGCGAATTTGGTATTGCTAATACGGTTTCAAAATCGGTTATCCCCGAATTTTTAGTGGGTTTTAACGGCTTATTAATTATCTTATCCGGAATTATTGCTGCTATTAGTTGGAATTTACTTACTTGGTGGTTTGGTATTCCTTCTTCCTCGTCGCATACATTAATTGGAGGTTTTGCCGGAGCTGCTATTGCTTCTGCAGGTTTTTATGCCATTAAAGCCTCTGTTATTATTAAAATTGCTTCATTTATTGTATTGGCTCCATTAATCGGTATGATAATGTCTTTAATTATTACCACGCTAATTTTAACTCTATTTAAAAAAACGAATCCTCATAAAGCAGAGAAATGGTTTAAAAAACTTCAGTTAGTATCTTCTGCCTTATTTAGTATTGGTCATGGGTTAAATGATTCGCAAAAAGTAATGGGTATTATTGCAGCTGCATTGTTTGCGTATCATGATATAGACCCCACTATGGGTATAGCTAATGTTGCCGATATAAAAGACGTAACGTGGGTGCCGATAGCTTGTTTTACCGCAATTGCCTTGGGTACTATGTTTGGTGGTTGGCGTATTGTTAGAACTATGGGAACAAAAATTACCAAAGTTACTCCCTTGGAGGGTGTTGCTGCCGAAACTGCCGGTGCATTAACACTATACCTTACCGAAATTTTAAAAATTCCGGTAAGTACAACACATACCATTACGGGAGCTATTATTGGATCGGGAGCTATCAAAAGGCTTTCGGCAGTGCGATGGGGTATAACTGTTAATTTGATGTGGGCTTGGGTGTTAACTATTCCTGTTAGTGCCTTGTTAGCGGCATTCGTCTACTTTATTATTAAATTGTTTATATAAAATTATATTATCATTAGTGATGGTATCCTTGTAGAGACGCACAGCTGTGCGTCTCTTTTTTTGTAAATACCAACATCGTTTTTTTTAATGAGACGGAAAGTATTGCGACTCATTTTTATGTTTATTAGGTTGTCTGTAGAGACGGTGCGCACACTGTCTCTATAGATTTCCCATAATCGAATGGATATTGTTTTTTAAGACGCACAGCAGTGCGTCTTTACAAGATGCCCTATTTTTACTCCCAAAACCCCTGTTCTTTTAAAACCGCCAATAATTCTTTAGAGAAATGCTCATTATTTGCTTTTGTATAGCGCACATCGGTAAAAACTTGTGCTAAGGTTTCTTTGTTGTTTTCTGCCGTAAACTGTTTGTATTTTTCGGAGCTTTCTTTTTCACGGTAAATAGTGTCAATATCAGTTGGTAAGTAATCTTTATACGTTTCGTAGTGTACTACACCTTCTAGCGGCAAACGGTCTTCTAAATTGGGCGTTTCGTTGGGGTAACCTACGGTAACAGTTGTTACGGGCACTACAAATTTAGGGAGTTTAAGTATTTCTATAATCTTTTTGGCGGTGTAGGTGGTGGTGCCAAGGTAACAGATGCCCAAGCCTTTGCTTTCGGCAGCTAGGCAAAAATTTTGCGCTGCTAAGGTAGCGTCAATCATCCCTGAAGAAAAAGAAAGGAAGTTATCATACCCGGGCACCGCATTGCGTTGTTGGCACCACTTGTTAAAACGGTTAAAATCTACACAAAAAGTAACTACTGCAGGGGCTTGTGTTACCATTTTTTGATTAAAATGGTAAGGAGCCAAGGCTGCTTTTATTTTTTCGTCGGTAGATACAATTATGCTGTATGTTTGCATATTGCCCGTGTTAGAAGCTCGGCAGGAGGCTTCTAAAAGTTCCGCCATAGTTTGTTTGTCAATTTGCTGAGACGTATATGTACGAATGCTTCGGTGGTTGGTAAGGGTTTTAATCATCGTGTTTATGGATTTTTTTTTTGGTATCTAGTTATAAACAGAACGCAAATAACGCAAAAATGCGCAAATCATCACAAATTAATAGTTTAAACTCCTTTTAAAAAAGTAGAATAGATTTGCGTTTATTTGTGTCATTTGCGTTCTTATTTCTTTTTTGGATAGTTGCTTGGCAAATTTACATATTTTTATCATGGAAGGAAGCGGAATACAAAAAGATAATTTGTATTTTTGTTAGCCTTTGAAAAAAAGTATCTGAACGCAAATGACGCATAAAAAACGCAAATCAAAGAATTATAATCAGTTAAAAGATTTGTGTTAATTTGCCTAATTTGCGTCATTAGCGTTCCAAAAAATATATTAAATAAAAACATACTACTATGAAAAAGTTCTTATTAATTACAGGTATTGTACTGGTGGCCATTTTTGGCGTATTACTATCAGCTCCATTTTTATTTAAAGATAAAATACAACAAGCTGTATTAGAACAAGCCAATAAAAGTTTAAATGCCAAAGTTGGCTTTAGCGATGTTAATTTGAGCTTTATTAGAAACTTTCCAAATGCAAGTATTCAATTGGAAAATTTTTATATTGTTGGTGTGGGAGAGTTTAGCAAAGACACCTTGGTTTCTGTTAAGGAAGCCGCAGTGGTGGTCGATTTAAAGAGTTTGTTCTCTGACGATGGGTACAAGGTAAATAAAATCCTTCTTGATAATCCGTCGGTTTATGCACATGTACTGCAAAACGGTCATGTAAATTGGGATATCACAAAACCCGATTCGGTAGCAACGCCCGAAGATACCACCTCATCGCCATTTAAATTATCGTTGAAAAAATTGATTATTGAAAACGGAAAAATCAAGTATAAGGACGATAAATCAAAAATCATGTTTTCGTTGGAGAATTTAAACCATACCCTTTCGGGGGATATGACAGCCGAAACTACTACCCTCGAAACAAGCACTACTGCCGGAGAAATTACCTTGGAAATGGATAATGTTGCTTATTTGAAAAAAATGAGTGCCTTGTTGGATGTAGAAATAAATGCCGATTTGAAAAATATGATATTTACCTTGAGCAAAAATAACTCAAAGATAAATGCTATTGATTTTCAGTTGAATGGTTGGTTAAAGGTGTTGGATAATGGTTTTGATATGGACATTAAATTAAACACACCGGGAACCGATTTCAAACAAATTTTATCGTTAATACCGGCTATTTATGCCAAAGATTTTGAAGATATTCAAACCAAAGGAAAGGTAAAATTAGATGCCTATGTTAAAGGGCTTTATATAGATAGCATTTACCCCTCTTTTAACGTAAATATGTTGGTGTCCGAAGCTTGGTTTAAATATCCGGCTTTGCCAAAATCGGTAGATAAGATAAACATAGATGCAACTATTTCAAACCCCGGAGGCACTTTAGATGCCACCAAAGTTGATGTGAAAAAATTTGTTTTTGTATTGGGAGGAAACCCTTTTCAAGGCAACCTGAAATTAGCTACTCCTATGAGCGACCCTAATATAGACCTTTTTGTGAAAGGAGTTTTAAATTTAGGCATGATAAAAGATGTTTATCCGTTGGATAGCATGGAGTTGTCGGGCATTGTAGATGCCGATTTAAAATTGAAAGGAAAAATGTCGTATTATGATAAAGGACAATACGATAAATTCTTTTTCGACGGAAAACTTAATTTAGCCAATATGGTGCTAAAAACTACCAGTTTACCAAATGATTTGGAAATTAAAAAAGCGAGTTTAGTTTTCAATCCTAAATTTGTGAGTCTTCCTATTTTACAAGTAAAAATTGGTAAAAGTGATTTGAATGGAAGTGGAAAACTAGAAAACTTTATTCCTTACTTTTTAAAAGATGAAACCTTAAAAGGAACGCTTACTACCAATTCAGAATATCTTAATTTAGATGATTTGATGAGCTCATCCACTTCAGAACAAACTACGGCAACCGATACTGCAGCGATGACAATTATCGAAATTCCTTCAAATTTAAATTTCACGTTGAACTCGTCGTTTAAGAAAATTGTGTACGATAAAATTGAAATTAACAATGCCAAAGGAATCCTCGAAATGGCCGATTCTAAATTGATATTTAAAAACATTAGCCTTTCTGCCATGGGAGGAAGTATGTTGATGAACGGAATGTATAGCACTCAAAACAAAAAAAGTCCGGATGTTGATATGGATTTAAAAATCAATAATGTGCTCTTTACAGAGGTGTTTAAACAAGTAGAAACAGTTCAAAAACTGGTGCCTATGTTTGAAAAAGCATCCGGCAGATTTTCTACTACTATGGAAATGAAAACCAAATTGGGTAATGATATGATGCCTGTTATTAATACCTTGTTTGCAAAAGGAGTATTAAGTACCGAAGATGTGGCTATAAAAAATGTAAAAACATTTAATGTGCTTGGAACAGTTTTAAATAGAGACGAACTTAAAAATCCGGAGTTAAATAAAATGACCATTCCTTACGAAATTAAAGATGGTAGAGTATATACATCTCCATTTGATGTAACTTGTGGTGCCACTAAAATAAACGTAGGTAATGGGTCTACCGGTATAGATCAAACTATCGATTATACCATGAAACTGGATATGCCAACGCCTGAAACTACGCTAATTAAAATGAGTAAAGTAGGATTAAGGCTAGGTGGTACTTTTAGTAATCCAAAAGTTAAAATAGAAACCAAAGAAATGTTGCAAGATGCGGCAGCAACCATTAAAAGTCAGGCAAAAGTTAAAGTGGAAGAAGCTAAAGTAGTGGCTAAAGAGCAAGTGAATGAAATGAAACAACAAGTAAAAGAAGAGTTGGCTCCTGAAGTGAAAAAAGCCGGAGAAAACATAAAAGAAGGCGGGAAAGAACTTATTAGAGGAATTTTTAATAAATAGTACATTGGGGCTTTTCAAAAAGTAACTATTTTGAACGCAAATAACACAAATGACGCAAATCAACACAAAATAAAATTTGTATCAGTCAGATAATTAGCAATATATGATTTGCGGCAATTTGTGTTATTTGCGTCATTTGCGTTCTACTTTGTTTTTGGACAGTCCCAAAAAAACAAATCAAACCGAATAGGAGCTATGCTATATTCAAATTGAAAATAGCCCACGTTTTTTAGTAAATTTTTCTGATGAAGTATTTTTTTTATGTAGCTTTTTTATCTGTTGTATGTGTTTTTACGTCTGTTGCTCAGAAGCAAAAGGACTACAAAATGCAACAAGCAGATGCTCTTTATCTTGACTATCGGTTTCAAGAAGCCTTAGATATATACCGTTTTTTGTTAGATAATACGCCTACTACCGATAGTGTTGTTTATTCCGAAATTAGCTCTAAAGTAGATAAAGCAACAATGGCTGTTAGAATGTTGTCGGCAGTGGAGGATGTTGAAATTATAGATAGTATTCGTGTAAATAAAGCCGATTTTTTCTCCCACTATCAAATCGACGAAAATGCAGGACGAGTTTTTTCTAACAAGCAAACAACTAATTCTATATCCGGTTTGCCATTAACAGGCTATATGTCGCAACGACAAGCTAAAACTTTTACCACCGACACTGTTAATAACCAAACAGATATATTTACTTCACACAAGCTCTTTGATGGGTGGACGCCAAGCCAAGCGTTATCTTCCGTAATAAATACATCGGCTAACGAGAACTTTCCCTTTATGCTATCAGATGGGGTTACATTTTATTTTTGTTCCGATGGTGTTGCTTCACTAGGCGGTTATGATATTTTTATCACCCGTTTTAGTCTAGCCCATAATGATTTTATGTTGCCCGAAAATCTAGGAATGCCTTTTAACTCGCCTTTTAACGATTATTTAATGGTTATAGATGAATTGAATGAAATTGGTTGGTTTGCAACAGATAGGTACCAACAAAAAGACACGGTAATACTCTATAAATTTAAAGCAACTACCAAAAGAAGTTATTTGTCTGCTGAAAATCCGAATGCACTTATTGAAGCTGCTCAATTAAAAAAATATAAGCTATACACTACTGTTACAGACGAATCCGATACTGTCGAATTTGTTCCTGTTTACAACCCTATTATATTAAAAAACATGCAGTTTGTAATCAATGATAGCTTGGTATATACTGCAATAAATCAGTTTACCAGTGAAGATGCCAAGAAATCGTACGAAGTAGGTTTAATTATGCAAAACAAGGTAAAAGAAAAAGAGCTGGAATTAGAAGAGTTGCGTTATAAATATGCTCAACTAAAAGATGTTGAACAAAAAAAACAATTATTTGCTGAAATACAAAATTTAGAAGTAGAATGTGGTAAAATTAGGTCATTACCTAACGATTATTTTAAAAAGGCTAGAAATACAGAAATAAAGAATCTTTTAAATAAACACTAATTGTTTATAAAATGAAAGCTATCGGCATATTTGATAGCTTTTTTATGTAAATAAAAAGCCGTACTTTTAAGCCCTCAAAAACGAAGAAAAGAAACATGTTATATCCTTTAAAATTTGAACCTATCCTAAAACAGCGAATTTGGGGGGGTACTAATCTTAAAAAACTTTTACATAAAAACTACGCAGACAATCAATCGATTGGTGAGAGCTGGGAGCTATCCGGTATGCTGGGAGATGAATCGGTTGTAGTAAATGGTTCCTTAGCCGGTAATACCCTTAATGAGTTGCTAGAAGTGTATATGGATGAGCTACTTGGTAGCAAAGTTTTTGAAAAATATGGTACTACATTTCCTTTGCTGTTTAAGTTTATAGCGTCCAACGATGATTTATCCATTCAAGTGCATCCATCGGATGAGTTGGCCGAAAAGCAAGGTTCCTTTGGTAAAACCGAAATGTGGTATGTGCTTGATGCTGAAGAAGGAGCTGAGTTGGTCCTCGGTTTTAATCAAAAAATGGACAAGGCATCGTGTTTAGCTCACATCGAAAATAACACACTCGAAAGCGTTTTAAACCGAGTTAAGGTGAAAAAAGGCGATGTGTTTTATATCCCTGCCGGAATGGTTCATGCTATTGGTAAAGGCATTCTTTTGATTGAAGTGCAACAAGCAAGCGATATAACCTACCGTTTATACGATTACGGACGTATCGATAATAATGGTCAAACTCGCCAATTACATATTCAAGAAGCCTTGGAAGCCATTGATTTTGAAAATCATGAAGATGCAAAAATCGAATACCAACTACAAAAAAATGGAACTACTCCTTTAGTTAGTTGCGACTATTTTAGCGTTAATTTATTATCCTTTGATAAACCTATTACAAAAGATTATACAGACTTAGATTCTTTTGTAGTGTATATGTGTATAGAGGGTTCATTAAGCGTACAAAGGCAAGGAAGGAAAGAAACAATAAAGAAAGGAGAAACTGTTTTGATGCCAGTTGGAAGTGAATTACAGTTATTACCAAACGTAAAATCACAGTTGTTGGAAATTTGCTGTGAATAAGTGGA
Source organism: Paludibacteraceae bacterium (assembly GCA_016938015.1). Lineage (GTDB taxonomy): Bacteria > Bacteroidota > Bacteroidia > Bacteroidales > Paludibacteraceae > JAFGVL01. The sequence goes on along the minus strand of JAFGVL010000037.1, from coordinate 32,856 downwards.
TAGTAAAATATAAGCAATCTGATGTAAAGCACGAAATAAAAGATGTTTTTTATTTAATCGCTTTACAGGGAGTTAATTATATAGCTCCCTTACTTGTATTACCCTATTTGATGATTGTATTAGGAGCAGAAAAATTTGGTTATATAGGTTTTTCTTTATCTGTAACCCAATATCTTATGTTAATAGTTGATTTTGGATTTAATTTAAGTGCTACGAAAAGAATTGCATTGAATAAAAACGACAAAGAAGCATTGAATAATATTTTTTCTTCTACATTATATGCAAAAATTGGGTTGTTGATAATTAGTTTTTTTATTTTGTTGTTTGTTGCACAAATACCTCAGTTTATAGTGTATCGTGAAACAATGTTTGTAATGTTTCTAATGGTAATTGCAAATGCTTTTTCTTTTGTTTGGCTTTTTCAAGGTTTAGGCCAAATAAGAATCATTTCAATTATGAATATAATATCTAAATTAACCATTCTTCCATTCACTTTTCTATTTGTAAAAGAGTCATCTGATTATTTGATAGCAGCTTTTATTCAAGCTTTTGTATTTATTTTTGGAGCATTACTTACAATAATAATTGTTTATAAAAAAAAGTGTGTTTTATTTACAACTTTTTCTAGTATAAGTGTTTTAAAAGAAATTAAAGAAAGTTTACCTTTATTTTTATCATCAGCAGTAGCAAGTATATATGTTGCTTCTTATGCATTTGTTTTGGGTTTTTTTTCTACTCCTGCAGAGATTGGAAAATATTCAGCAGTTGAGAGAATTATGAGAGGATTAAGTCTTTTAATTTTGACTCCTACGCTTCAATCGTTTTATCCAAAAATAAGTGCTCTTTCTGTTAACAATACAACAAAAGCAAAAGCATTAGTTAAAAGGATTTTAATTGTACTAGCGTTTCTAATGATTGGTGTTTTTGTAGGGATGTATTTTTTGTCTCCTTTTATAATAAGTTTATTGGGTGATGATTATCGAGATACACTCAGTCTTTTTCATATAATGTCTGTTATCCCATTTTTTATTGCAATAGGAGGTGTAGTTGGACAGTTAGGCCTTTTAGCAATGGGTGAAAATAATTCAAAGAAAAAATTTCAGCGAGCATATTTTATTGCAGGACTTATTGCTGTAATTAGTATTTTATTGTTAGCTCCTATATATGAAGCAAAAGGAGCCGCTATATCTTTATTAATTACTGAATTTGTTGTATGTGTGTTAATGATTTGGTATGGAAGAAAGTTGCTTTGGGAAAAGTGAGTCCTTTTTGTAGATTTATAATTTAATAACTGACTTATTATGAAAAAAAAATTAAAAGATAAAATGAAAATGATATTTGAAATCTTAGATGAAAATGGAATAGGTTTTTTATTAAAAAAAATATTTTATAAGATTTTACCTGATAGAATAAGTAATTTTGTTTATATACAAAGCTTGTTTAAATCTAAATATGGATTAGAGATTGGAGGTCCGAGTAGAATTTTTGGAAGTAGAGGCTTTGTCCCCTTATATAAGATAGTGGGCGCATTAGATGGATGTAATTTTTCAGATACTACTATTTGGGAAGGTAATATTAAAAATGAAGATAAATATAATTATTATAAAAATAAAGAAGGAGTACAATATGTTTCAGAAGCAACAAATTTAAGTATTATACCAGATTCGAAATATGATTTTGTTATTTCTTCTAATTGTTTGGAACATATAGCAAATCCTTTAAAAGCAATTGAAGAGTGGATTAGAGTTGTGAAAAATGGAGGTGTATTTTTAATTATACTTCCAAATAAAGATTTTTGCTTTGACCACAATAGACCTATAACAGAATTTTCTCATTTATTAAAAGATTTTCAAAATAATATAAACGAAGATGATTTAACTCATCTAAATGAAATATTAGAGTTACATGATTTAAAAATGGATAAGGCTGCTGGAAGTTTAATCGAATTTAGAGAAAGGTCTTTGAATAACTTTAAAAATAGGGCATTGCATCAACATGTTTTTAATATAAATCTTCTAAAAGAGATATTTAGTTTTTTAAAATTGGAGATTCTATTTACTTATGAAGGCCAAGATGTTATTATAATTGGAAAGAAATACGTTTTATAATGATTAGATTTTATGAATATATCAAAAATATATTGAACCTTGGTTTAAAAATAGATAAATTTGTTTTATGTATTTTTACAATGTTGTATCTGGAATGGAGGTCTTTTTACAAAATAAAAATGAATTGATAAATGAATCTGTTGATAATTATATTTGTTGTATTGTTTTTTTTATCGTTAACAGATTTTATATATCTGAATCAAAAAAAAATCCATCAATCTATATTCCTTTTTTCTTTTGGATTAACATATTTCCTTTTTACAATAAAGTATTATTATGGAGGGGATATAGCTTTGTATGTGCCTGTTTACGAAGGAATAGAAAATCCAAAACAATTTATTCAGAATGGGAGTAAATACCAACAGAGTGGGTATTTTGAAACTGGATATTTGTTTTTTTGTAGTTTAATGAAGTATTTAGGATTGTCTTTCTGGATGATGACAGTTGTGATTTCCTCTTTTTATTTTTATGTAATATATAAATTGTTTACATATATTTCGGATAAAAAAACATTTGCTCTTTTAATTTTAGTCATTTTAGAGTATAATTTAATATTTGCTACTTATAGACAATGCCTTTCTGTAAGTTTTTTTCTATTAATGATAATTTCTTGTTTGAATGAAAAGTATATAAAAGCTATTTTTTTCTTATTCCTGACATCAATAATGCATAAGTCGGGTTTTTATATAAGTTTGATAGCATTTTTCTTGATGACATTAAAAAGAATTGAAATTAATGGGGTTTTTTATTGGATACTGTCATTTTTATTATTAATAATAGCTTTTTTACCAATTAATGATATTATATTGTTTATATCGAATATTTTACCCTTTTCACAATCATCTTTGAGTTCTTTAGAACACCATTTAATGTTTGGAAGAAAACTTCAGGTAATATTATTATTGTATTTTATTTTAATTAGTAGTGTTGCGTATTTTTCTGAAAAATACAGTAAAATTAAACAAATGCAATGGGTAGTATTTTTCGGATTTATTGTAATTGTATTTCTTTATCAGTATTTCTATTTATTAGTACGAATACGTTCTTATTTTATACCACTAATTATTGTATATGCTTTTACCATTTTTAAAAGGGAGAAAAAATCATTAGATACTAGTTTCTCTATTGAGAAAAAAACATTATTATTCCGTCAAGTATTTGTTATTGTTTTATATTTGTTTAATCTACATTCAATTAGATTTAGATATATCGAGCAAAATAGTTTGAAAAGTGGAATATATAATTCCTCCACTATATTTTCTCGTTTAAATAAAACAGAAAAAAAAATAAAGCAAGAACAATTACATAAAGCTGAAATGTATTGGAAAAATGAATTTACATCTATTGGTAAAGGAAACCGTATTAATGAAGAAAAATAAAAAATAGAATTAAGAATAATGAATATCAAAGTACAAATAGTTATTGTATTGTATAAAACTAGAATTGAAGATTGTATATCATATAATACTTTAAAAGAAACAATATGTAATTTGGGGTTAACATATTCAGTAATTCTATACAATAATTCCCCGGATATATTTATCCCTTTAAGTCCTGAATATGAGTTGTTTTCTCCAAAAGAAAATAAATTATTGTCAAATGCTTATAATGACGCATTAGAATCGGCAAAGAAAAAGGATGCAGAATACTTATTATTGATCGATCAAGATACTAGTCTTTCAAAAGACTATTTTAATGCTTTGGGGAATGTTTTAAGAAAAGGACTTGGCAATAATATAGCAGGAGTTCTTCCTCAAATTATTTCTTTAGATGAGAAACGCAAAATATCCCCTCGTTCATATTGTAATTATATAGGACCATTTTGGTTCTTAACTCCAATTCGCAAAGGAATTACTTTTCGTTGTTTGGCAACAATAAATTCTTTAGCACTGTTGCGTATATCTGCTATTGATGAAATAGGAGGATTCCCTGTTGAATACCCATTAGATGGTTTAGATACCAGTTACTTTTATCGTTTTTATAAAAAAGGATTTGGATTTTATGTGTTAGGCATACAAATTAAACATAATCTTTCAATTCTTAATTATAAATTAAATATGAATAAAGATAGGTATAAATCAATTATTCTTTCAGAAAAAAAAATATCAAAAGAAATTGGATTTTTGTCAATATTTTTTTTTAAAGCTAGATTAATTCTACGTTTTTTTAAACAATTATTTGTGAAAGAAAAAAGACCTTATGCTAAAATAACATTAGTCAATATATTTAATTAATAATGATTTCAGTTTGTATTGCAACATATAATGGAGAGAAATTTATTAAAGATCAAATAGATTCTATTCTTTGTCAGATATCAGAAAATGATGAAATTATTATTTCTGATGATAATAGTACTGATTCAACACTTGATATTATAAATTCTTATAAAGATAATAGAATTAGTGTATATAAAAACAAATTAAAAAAAGGTTATATTTTTAATTTTGAAAATGCTATAAAGAAAGCTAAGGGTGATTATATATTTCTTTCGGATCAAGATGATATTTGGTTGTCAAATAAAGTCAAACGATTAAGTCATTTATTAAAAAATTATGATGCCGTTTTCTCTGATGCAATAGTTGTTGATGAAAATCTTAAAGAAATATATTCTTCGTTTTTTGAGCGAATAAATGCAAAAAAAGGTGTTTTTAAAAATTTCTATAAGAGTTGTTATTGGGGTTTTGGTTTAGCTTTTAAAAAAGAATTGTTAGAATTAGCCTTACCTTTTCCAAATCAAAAAGAAATGGGGCATGATATGATAATTGGTTTTATAGCAAATATAAAAAATAGTATTTATTTTTTATATGAACCATTAACTCTATATAGACGACATTCTTCAACAATAACAAATATAGCAAATAATAAAAAAAGGCGTTTTTTTGTAAAGGTAATATTAGGCCGTTCAATAATGATGCTAACAATTTTAAAATTATATATTAGAGTCTTATTTAGATGAAAATGCAAAATAAATTAGTTTCAATTATAACTCCTGTTTATAATGGGTCAAAGTTTATATCTCAGACAATAGATAGTGTGTTGATGCAAACATATGAAGAATGGGAAATGATAATTATCGATGATGGGTCTACAGATAATAGTTCTGAAATTGTTCTGAAATATACGCAGAAAGATTCAAGAATAAGATTGTTATCTCAAAAAAATGCCGGTTCAGCTGCTGCTCGTAATAACGGAATAAGAGAGGCCGGAGGGAGATATATAGCATTATTAGATGCAGATGATTTGTGGGAGCCTTTTTTTTTAGAAGAACAACTAGCTTTAATGCAATGTAAAGGTTGTTTACTTGTTTATGGTTCTCATAAAAGAATTGATGAGCATAATAATGAGTGCTTAAAACCTTTTTACGTACATGGTTCAGTGGATTATGGCGATTTGTTAAAAACTTGTTCTATTTCCTGTTTAACAGGACTTTATGATACTTCAGTATATGGTAAATTTTATTTGAGAGAAGATTTGAAGAGTTTAAGAGATGATTACTTGTATTGGTTGGAAATAATTAAAAAAGTGAAAATAGCTTATGCAAATACTAATTTAATAGCTAGTTATAGAATTATTGGAGATTCCGTGTCGAGGAATAAGAAGAAAGTAATCAAACCTCAATTTAGAATTTATTATGAAATAGAGAAATTAGGTATTATTAAAAGTGTTTATTATTTAATTTGTTGGGCAGTTAATGGCTTTATGAAATATAGAAAGTAGTTTTTATTATGTCAAAGTATGATTATGTAATTGTTGGAGCTGGATTATATGGAGTCGTTTTTGCTCAACAAGCTAAGCTGAAAGGTAAAACCTGTCTTGTAATTGATAAACGAAGTCATATAGGCGGGAATGTTTATTGTGAAAATATTGAGCAAATAAATGTTCATAAATATGGGGCACATATTTTTCATACTAATGATAAAGAGGTGTGGAATTATGTGAATAGTTTTGTTGAGTTCAATAGATATACTAATTCTCCCGTAGCAAATTTTGAAGGTGAGTTATATAACTTACCTTTTAATATGAATACCTTTTATCAATTGTGGGGTGTGAAAACGCCTCAAGAAGCGCGTAATAAAATTGATGAACAGTGTATGGAATTTGCCGATAAAGTGCCTGCTAATTTAGAAGAACAGGCTCTTAAATTAGTTGGCAAGGATATTTATTATAAACTGATTAAGGGATATACTGAAAAACAATGGGGTAGGGATGCCAAAGACTTGCCTTCATTTATTATTAAACGTTTACCTGTGCGTTTTACTTTTGATAATAACTATTTTAACGATAAATATCAAGGTATACCTATCGGTGGATATAATGTGTTGGTTGAGAGGTTACTTGATGGTGTTGAGCTTAAATTGAACAGTGATTTCTTTCAAAATAAAACAGAATACACGAAGTTGGCAAATAAGATTGTATATACTGGAATGTTGGACGAGTTTTTTGATTATTGTTATGGCGAGTTGGAATATAGAAGCTTACATTTTGAACATCAGTTATTAAATCAGGATAATTATCAGGGAAATGCGGTGGTAAATTATACAGAACGAAATATTCCTTATACACGTATTATTGAACATAAACATTTTGACTTTGGAAATCAAGAGAAAACAGTAATAACTCGAGAATATCCACAAGAGTGGGATAAAACAAAAGAGGCTTATTATCCTATTAATAATGACCGAAATAATAAACTGTTTGCTACATATAAACAACTAGCATCACAACAGAATAATGTTATTTTTGGTGGACGTTTAGGAGATTATGCCTATTACGATATGGATAAAGTAATTCGCTTAGCAATTGATAGATTTGCATTAGAAAAAAAGTAAATGTATTTTTATAAAAAATTTTAGGTATGGAAAAAGAAAACAAAGAACTTGATTTATTTGATTTAATTGCAAAGTTTTTTAATGCCGCTAAAAGTGCATTAAATAAAACCGCTAATGCCTTGTTGTGGTTAATTCGCTTTAAGTTGAAAAACTGGCTAGTATTAACCATATTTTCACTTATAGGATTGGCGTGGGCAACGTATGCTTATTTACCTGCATATCGTACAAAATATATCGAATTTAGAGTACAAGTAAACGGAGCTAAAAGTTTTCAAGTATATGATATCGTTCAAGCTTTAAGTTTAAAAATTGATGTACTTAATGACAATAAAAATTTTGCAAAAACAATAGATTTACCTCACGAAGTTGTTGCTCCTGTAAGAAGTATTCAACCTTTTTATGTGATAGATTTGAATAATAATAGAACACCAGATTATGTTGATTATGACGGTTCTTTTAAAGAAGATAGTTTAAATAGTAGAATGATTAACTTTTTAGCTATTAGAGTGCAAATAAAAGGAAATACCGATTTTAGTGCCTTACAAAAAGCAATAGTTAATTATTTACAGAAAGATACTTATCTTGTTAAAGAAGAAAAGGAAAGGTTTAGAGTGTTAAATGAGGATATTGCTGTATTAGCACAAGAAATTGCTGCTTTAAAAGAACTTAGAGAAAAAGAGTTGTTAGAAAATAAACTGTCGTTGAGTTTTAAAAAATCAGCTTTTATAGTCGAAAATTCAGGGTATACTAAGCAAATACTTCAGTTGGAAAAAGAAAAATCTATTTTAAAAGAAAACTTATCCTTACAAAAGGAGGTAATTACTACTTATTCAGATGTGCTTATTAGCAATAAAAAAACTGATATTTTTGTTGTTGCTTCAAGATTATTAAGCTCCGTTTTGGTGGGTTTTGTATTGGCATTGTTTATTACTTATCGAAAAAAGATTAAGAAAGCTTTAACTGCATAAATTTAAAAAAACTGTTTCAGTAACTTGAAACAGTTTTTTTATGAGAAATAATTATAATAGATTATTAAGAATTTTTTTTACTTTTGTACATCTAATTATGTAATGCTTTTTTACTAGTAAACCAATGCACGAAGAAACTATCTTAGACTTGTCTCGGCAATTTTTTATTTCTTATCCATTTCTTATCGCCATTGTATCATTCTTAATTGGAATGGTTTTTATGCCTTATGTGTTGCGGTTGGCTATTCGTAAGCAAATGGTTGTGAGCCCCAATAAACGTACTTCGCATAATGGCGATATTCCTAATGTGGGAGGGATTAATATTTTCAGCTCCTTTATTTTAGCCTATTTTTTATTAACGGCTTCGGGTGTTGATGGGGTGAAACACTATATTTTAGCCGGTTTGTATTTTATTTTTATAGTGGGTTTTTTCGACGATTTAATGACCTTTTCGGCAAAAAAGAAACTAATCGGAGAATTAATTGCCGGATTTATGCTAATTGTAATTGCAGATGTCCGATTAACTAATTTGCAAGGTTTTTTGGGTATAGGTGAAATAGGTTATCTGTTTAGTTATTTGGTTTCATTCTTTCTTTTTTTATTGATTATAAACAGTTTAAATCTTATTGATGGGGTAGATGGTTTGGCAACCGGTATAGGTATTATTATTTCTTGTTTTTATGGGGTGTATTTTATGCTGGTTGGAAATGGGCTACATAGACTGGAGTATTCCGATTTATCTATTATGGCTTTTGCATTGATAGGTTCGTTGGCTATCTTTTTTAGATACAATGTATTTGGACGCAAGAATAAAATATTTATGGGCGATTCCGGATCTTTGGTAATGGGTTACATCATTTATATTTTAGTGATTAATTTTTTAGAAATTAATAGAATTGCTTATCCTGCACAACCACCTCTTAATGGTGAATTCTATATGCGTTCTTCTCCTGCCATGTCGGTAGCTATATTAGCAGTACCTTTGTTAGATACTTTGAGGGTAATGATTACGCGTATTAAAAACGGCAATTCGCCCTTTAAACCGGATAAAAACCATATGCATCATTTGCTACTGAGCATAGGATTAAAACATAGGCAAGTAACGTATATTCTTTGTGCTGTTAATATTAGTTTTATTGCAGTAGCAATAATCGGTAATTCTTGGAAAAACAGTATCCTTGTTATTGTAACTTTGGTAATGGCAATTTTATATACCTTATTACTTTGGCGAGTGGTAGATAAACATAAAAGGAAACAGAACTGATATAAAAAAAAGACAGCATTTTGATTTATGCTGTCTTTTTTTTTATCACTAGTAGTTAGATTAAATATTGAGAGCTTATGGATTGATTGTTATATACTCGTCTTATAGTGTCTGCAAACATATCGGCTATAGATAGTACTCTAATCTTGGAGCATTCTTTTGTGTAGGGAATAGAGTCTGTTATTATAAGTTCGGTAAGAGAAGATGTACTAACTGTTTTTGTGGCAGGATGTGATAACATGCCATGACTAACCATTGCTCTTACAGAATTAGCTCCGGCTTTTTTCATCATATCGGCAGCTTTGGTTAGAGTACCTGCAGTGTCAACCATATCATCAATGATTAAAACATCTTTGCCTTTTACATCCCCAATAACAGTCATTTCACTTACTTCATTGGCTCGTTCCCTGCTTTTGTGGCAAAGAACCAGCGGTATCTCCAAATACTTGGAATAAGATCCTGCTCGTTTGGAACCTCCCACATCGGGAGTGGCTATTACTAAGTTGTTTATAGTAAAGTTTTCGCGTATATGCTTAACAAAAATGGTTGAGGCATACAAGTGGTCAACCGGTACGTTGAAAAAGCCCTGTATTTGATCGGCATGTAAATCCATAGTAATTAAACGGTCAATACCGGCAACGCTTAATAAATCGGCAATTAGCTTTGCACCAATAGAAACGCGCGGTTTGTCTTTTCTATCTTGGCGAGCCCATCCAAAATAAGGAATAACAGCAATTATTTTATAGGCAGAAGCTCTTTTGGCGGCATCAATCATTAACAACAACTCCATCAAATTGTCGGTGTTTGGAAAAGTTGATTGTACTAAATACACATAACATCCTCTGATTGACTCTTCGTACGAAACAGCAAATTCTCCATCTGCAAAATGCTGAATATTCATTTTTCCAAGTTCACAGTCCAAACTTGCACAAATTTTTTCCGCTAAATATTTCGATTTGGTGCCTGAAAACACTTTGATAGGAGCTGCTTTAGTCATGTTTTATTGCAATTTTTTGAAAGGATGAATAATGCATTTTTTGAGCTACAAAGGTACAAACATATCTAATTTTTTTATAAAGAATAACGAAAAGTTTAGTGGAATGTTTATAACTATTCTTTTATTAATTAATTTTATGTTAAACTAGAAAAACAGTATATTTGTAGTCTTTTCAGCTTGTGTTTTCTTTAATTTCTCAACTTTAAATAGTGCTATTCGGTTACATGACAAACAAAATACTATACGCAGTTTTTTCAATTGTACTCTTATCTTCATGTGTTACAACAAGAAGGATAAATTATTTGCAAGAAAAAGCAGGAAAAATTCCGGATTCTTTGTTGACCGATACACTACCTGATTATATATTAAGGGTGGGAGATAAACTTGCAGTAAACTTAATAACTTTGGATCAAGAGTCAAAAAGTTTATTCATGTCCGGAACCTCATCTACAGAAAACGTGGTTACTGATTTGTCTTTTTATTCTATACTCCCGGATGGTAATATACAATTCCCTTTTGTTGGAAAAATATACCTACTTGGTTTAACTACTCGACAAGCAAAAGATACTGTTGAAAAGCATTTAAAGAAAATAATTCCCGATTGTGAGGTTGAAGTGTCGCTCGTAAATTCGTATTTTACCATAATAGGATTAGCCGGCACAGGAAAGTATGCGTTGCGAAACGAAAAAATGAATATTTTTCAGGCATTGGCAACTTCCGGTAATTTACAATCGTTTTCCGACAGAACAAAAATTCATCTTTTAAGACAAGATGAGAAGGGTAAAACACAAATTAAAACTTTCGATATTAGAAATAAACAGATAATGAATTCGGAGTTTTATTATTTACAGCCTAACGATATACTTTATGTGCAAGCGTTTAATGGGCAATTTTTTGGGGTAGAATCTTTTTCATCTATTTTCTCAACGGTTACGTCAACTTTCTCTTTAGCGTATCTTATTTATTATTATACCGGTTCACTATCTAAATAAAACTATGTAACGATATGTTTTTAAACTATATAAAATATACCTCTTTTTTTGTGTTAAGCATCTTTCTTAGTTCGTGTATAACAAATAGAACTACAAGGTATTTGCAAGACATAAAAGGTTCTTATCCGCCTTACGATAGCACAGCATACAAAATAACTAAAAACGATGAAATTAGTATGTTGGTATATACTGTAAATACTGAAGCAAAAGAATTGTTTTCAAAAGCTAGTGGTTATCATGTTTTTTCAGACGGGACTATCGATTTGCCTTTTGTAGATACCTTAAAAATAACCGGATTAAGTACAGAAGAGGCACGATTAAAAATTGAAAACAGATTAAAAGAATATATTCCTGATGCAGAAGTAAAACTAGCTTTGTCAAATAAAAGTTTTTATATTTTTGGAGAAGGCGGTGGTAACGGTCAGTTTCCTTTGTATAAAGATAACCTGAATATTTTTGAAGCTTTGGCCATGAGTGGCGATTTAAATGTAACTGCCAACCGAAAAAAAATTAAAATTATTCGCGAATATGATAGCGAGAAAAAAATAATTGAATTTGATATTCGTTCAAAAGACTTGCTTGATTCCGATTATTATTACATTCGTCCAAACGATATTATTTATATAAGTCGTTCAAAAAAAGGATTTTATAATATTACCTCATTTTCTAGTGTTTTAGGAATGATATCTTCTTCCTTAACTTTTGTGTTGTTGGTAGTAAATTATTCAAATTGATAAACTATGGAAAATACTGCAGATATATACAATCAAACTCCTCATCAAAATTATCCTGATCCGAGCCAGCAAATGTACGAAGATACCAACTCGTCGTTTGATATAGTTAGCTTTTTAATGAAGTTTGTTCGGTATTGGTATCTTTTTGTTATTTGTTTAGTTATTGCATTTATTTTAGCTAAACTGGAAAACCGTAAGTGGCAGCCCGTCTATAAATCAAGTGCATTGGTTATTATTGAAGAAGGTAAAAATAATATGTATGGTAATCTCAATCAAAATCTGATGCAGGGTTTTGGGGTGCAACAGGGTTATCGTAATGTTAATAATCAGGTAATAATGTTTAGTTCTTACGACCTTATAGCCAAGGTGGTAGATAGATTGCCGTTAACCGTAGATTGTTATAATAAAGGACGTTTTAAAACGAACAATTTGTATAAAATATGTCCGTTAACAATTATCCAAAACTATGTTTCTCCCGAAGCATATGCGTATGAATTTACGATTAAAGATAAAGGTGGAAATGGTTTTATTATATCGTACGATAAGGATGATAAAAGAAAATATATAGAAGGTAAATACGGAATCCCCTTACAAACCAATTTGTTCTTTATTACTGTTCAAAAATCAGAATTTTATAAGCCTAATGTTGGGTTTTATTTTAGGTTTATAAATAGATCAGATTTGATTAATAATTATGATAGTCGTTTAGCTTTTGATTTTAAGCAAGAGGGTTCTTCTGTTGTAGAAGTGGCTTTAACAGGATTGGTATTAGAAAGAGATTTAGACTTTATTAATGCCTTATGCGACGCTTTTATTGAAGATAATTTAGCGCGTAAAAACGAAATGGCTGTAAAAACTATAAATTTTATCGACGAGCAGTTAGCCGAAATATCAGACTCTGTTATAAAATCCGAAGGCCGGCTTAAATCGTACCGTATTGAAAACCAAATAATGGATGTAGGGAGTTTTTCCGGTCAATTAATCAGTCAGGCTAATAGGGTGGATATAGAAAATTCTGTTTTCAGATTAAAAGAGTCGTACCTCAATTACTTAGAAAGTTACCTTAAAAAAAATATTATAAACGAATCTATAGTAGCTCCTTCAAGCATAGGTGTATCCGATCCGGCTTTGATGCAATTGGTAGCTCAGTTTAATGAATTGTACGAAAAAAGAAATAATGTTGGCGTAAAAAATCCGTACTATGCAAAATACACCACACAGCTTTTAACTGTAAAAAACACTATGTTGGAGGTGCTTAGAAATATGCGTGTAGCTTTTGAGATTGAGAAAAAAGATTTGGCCGAGAGAGAGTCTTTAATTAACAAACGCATTTCGAAGTTACCTAACCAAGAAAGTCAAATGAGTAATTACGAGCGTAAATTTAAAATTCATGATAATTACTACACTTTTCTTCTACAAAAGAAAGCCGAATCTCAAATTCAGAAAGCATCTAATGCTCCCGATAATATAATATTGGATAGAGCAAGAATGGTGGGGGTAACAAATGGCGGTGTAAAAAATAAAACACTTTTTTCTTATCTGTTTATAGGTTTTTTATTGCCATTGATTTTTATTTTACTTAAGTCGTTTTTAAATAATAAAGTGTTTGATAATAAAGATATTGAGAAGGTAACTTCTTATCCTTATTTAGGAGCGGTAAGGCATACAAATGTAGATGATCCGGTGGCTGTACAAAAAAATCCTCGATCAGGTTTTGCCGAATCGTATCGAGTTATTAGAACAAGGGTAGAATTTCTTGTTCAACGTCAAAGCCCCATTACTTTGCTGGTTACGTCCACCGAATCGGGCGATGGTAAAACAGCATTCTCTTTAAATATGGCCGGTATGTATGCGCTTACAGGAAGAAAAACGATTATTGTTGATTTAGATTTACGTAAGCCAAGTGTGGGAGCTCGTATGGGTATTACTAAAACTCAATTAGGTATTTCTAATTACTTAATTGGTCAGGTTGAAACCCTTGACGAAATAATTATTAAAGACACTAAATACAAATTTGATGTGCTGTTGGGTGGTACTGTTCCTCCTAATCCCGGCGAATTGATTCGTACCGAGAAGCTGACTCAACTGTACAATCAGTTGGCTAGTATCTATGATTATATTATTATTGATACCAGTCCTATTGGTTTGGTGGCCGATGCTTATGCCATTATGAAGTTTGTTGATGCAACCATGTTTTTGGTTCGAAGCGAAAAAACACACAAAGTATTCTTTAAAAATATCATTCAGCAATTAAAATCAGATCAGAAGAAAAATATTTACATTGTGTTGAACGATGTGGATGAGAAAAAAGCCGGTTATTCAAATTACCACGAATATGGCAGACGCTCTTATTACATGAAAAAAGATGAATATTATTCGTATGCTAAAGATTATTTCGATACTAGTGATTTAGATATGGAAGACCGAAAAAAATTGAATAAGAAAAAAAACAAATAAATTGTAAGTGAGGATGAAAAAAATTGCAGTAGTAGGATTAGGCTATGTGGGCTTACCGTTGGCTATTGAATTTGGAAAAAAACAACAGGTAATAGGGTTTGATATTAACCCAACAAGAGTAGAAGAACTAAAAAGAGGAGAAGACCATACTTTAGAGGCAGAACTGACTGAATTAAAAGCTGTTCTTGCTTCTACAAGCAATTCAGAAGGCTTGTTTTTTTCCTCCAATCAAGAAGATTTGGCTCAGGCTTCTATTTATATTGTAACCGTACCTACTCCCATTGATGAGTACAACAATCCGGATTTAACTCCATTACTTAAAGCTACCGAAATGATTGGTAGGTACCTCAAAAAAGGAGATGTGGTTATTTATGAATCTACCGTTTATCCCGGTTGTACCGAAGAAGAATGTGTGCCAATTTTAGAAACAACATCCGGACTTGTATTTAATACGGATTTTTATTGTGGTTATTCTCCCGAACGGATAAATCCCGGAGATAAAGTAAACACACTAACAACCATAAAAAAAGTAATTTCCGGTTCAACTCCCCAGATAACCGACTTTGTGGAAAATCTGTATAATTCAATTATTCCGGCCGGAACTTTTAGAGCATCATCCATCAAAGTGGCAGAAGCATCTAAAGCAATTGAAAATGCTCAAAGAGATGTAAATATTTCGTTTATGAATGAGTTGGCATTAATATTTGACCGATTAGGAATAGATACAAACGATGTAATTGATGCTGCAGGTTCGAAGTGGAATTTTTTAAAATACCGTCCCGGTTTGGTGGGAGGGCATTGTATAGGAGTAGATCCGTATTACTTGGTACACAAAGCAAAATCTGTGGGGTATTTTCCCGAGGTTATTTCTTCCGGCCGCAGAGTAAACAATAGCATTGCACAGCACATAGCTAATAAGGTAAATAAGTTATTGGTTCAAAAAGGCGATAAAATTAAGGGCTCTACTATTTTATTAATGGGCATTACATTTAAAGAAAATTGCCCGGATATTAGAAATACAAAGGTGGTAGATATTTATAAAGAATTAACAGAATTTGGACTAGCAGTTGATTTATACGATCCATGGGCTTTGCCTAATGAAGTGAAAAACGAATATGGGATAGATATTATTGCTAAGGTAGATGAGAATAAAAAATATAACGCTATTATAGTGGCTGTGGCACACGATGAATTTAAAACTTTCAATTTTAAAAAATACAAAGACCAAAATGCAATTATTTACGATGCCAAAAATATGGTTGATAGAGCATTAGTCGATGCACGATTATAAACAAAAAAAGCCCGTAAGGGCTTTTTTTAGTTGGTAAGTATTTTTATTTTAAGTGGATGCTTAATTTTTATACTTGTTTCTTGTAGGTAGTTAAACCAATCGTTATCAGTGGCAAATCCCCATTTACTCCAGCCGGCTCCAAAATAATAAACAAAAGGTTTATGTAGTTGGTATGGACTAACGGCCAACAAATGATCGGTTTTTGAAAAAATGCTATCGGTTTTTGATGGAATAATTATTCCCACATAACTTCTACCGGCAGGAACTCCTGCATCCGAAACAGCATTTTCTGCATAGGCTGCAATTCCTTTGTTTATATCAGTAAAAGTAGTTCCTTGTGAATCGTGAATAAATATTCCTGCTGCTAATTGATTTATATCAATAGACCCACTATAAATAACCTTAGCTTTGTTCAGCTGTGTTCCTGCATCAATAGTGATGTATAATGTTTGTTTTATATAGTCAGAACCAACTTTTAGTGTATCATAGCTCAATTTAAAAACGCTTCTCAAAGGGCCATTTTCAATGATGCTGTAATTGTTATAATGACCTCCTACAAAAAGAGTAGTATCTACATAAGGCGCAATTCCGCCTGCTCCTAGGGTATTTGCAACTTTATAGCAGTCTATCCCTTCGCCATTGTCTACATGGTAGCTTTGAATCCCTTCTAAATCATTTTTGTAAAACTTATTTATTATAAGGTTTTCTGTTCTTTTTAACCACACATCAACTCCATTACTAGGTTTTTCAGCCGCTAAAGCGGGACCGAACATACGAAAAGCAATGCGGTCGTTTTCCCAAGTAAAATCATCTTTTCTCTCGGGTACTTGTCGGGCAAATGTTTTGGGTTTAATGGAATCGGGTTGACCTATAAGAAAGGTATATACAGCAGAATCTTTTGCATTTAACGAAACCGGAAAAATAACAGTTAGTTTATTAGCCAGTAATTGATAAGGTACTTGTTTATTATTGGCATCTAATATGATTACTTTATCACCTTCTTTTAATCCAAGTTTATCTTTGATATTGCATAAACAAAACTCTACCATTTCATTATTTCGTACTAAATCAGTATCGTTAAAAATTGCAATTTTGACTTTCTGTTGGCAGGAAGTCAGCATTATTGATAGTAATAATAATACAGTAATTTTTTTCATATGTTTATCTTTTTAAAGCAACTAAAAAACCCACTTATTACTATTCAATGATAAACAAAAATGAATATAATAAGTGGGTTTTTGTTATTTGTAGTTTATTTTGGTTGTTTTCCAATGTAGGCAAGAATTCCTCCATCTACATATAGTACGTGTCCATTTACAAAATCCGAAGCAGACGAAGCTAAAAATACGGCAGGTCCTTGTAAATCTTCGGGAGTTCCCCAACGTGCAGCAGGAGTACGACCTATTATAAATGTATTAAATGGATGTCCGTTTTCACGTAAAGGAGCTGTTTGTGGCGTGGCTATATAGCCCGGACCGATTCCGTTTACTTGAATATTAAATTCTGCCCACTCGCAGGCTAAATTTTTTGTAAGCATTTTCAATCCTCCTTTAGCTGCAGCATAAGCCGATACCGTTTCGCGTCCGAGTTCTGACATCATAGAGCAGATATTGATAATTTTACCGCCTCCTTTTTTAATCATACTTGGAGCCACTGCTTTCGACATGATAAAAGGACCGTTTAAGTCCACATCAATTACTTGACGGAATTCTGCCGCAGTCATTTCTACTGCAGGAATTCGTTTAATGATACCGGCATTATTTACTAAAATATCAATTATGCCCACTTCTTTTTCAATTTTTGCAATACTTGCAGTTACTTCTTCTTCATTGGTAACATTAAATACATAGCCATGCGCTTCAATGCCATCAGCTTTGTATTCTTTTAAAGCGTTTTGTACTTTTTCGGCATCCAGGTCGTTAAAAACGATTTTTGCTCCTGCGCCGGCTAAAGCTTTTGCTAAAGCCATTCCAATGCCATAAGAAGCTCCTGTTACCAAAGCTATTTTTCCGTTTAATGAAAAGTTATTTGCCATTTTTTTGTTATTTAATTAATGTATCAGTTTTGTTTATTGTGTGTTATTTTAAAAATGGAATAGGATAGAAGTCTTGGTCGCCATAATCAAGGTTTTCGCCACCCATACCCCAAATAAAGGTGTAATTGTATGTTCCTGCCGCCGAATGTATCGACCATTCTGGTGAAAGCACAGCCATGTCGTTTTGTAAAAAGATATGTCGAGTTTCTTCCGGTTCGCCCATAAAATGACATACGGTTTGACCTTCGGGAACTTCAAAATAAAAATAAGCTTCCATTCTGCGAGAGTGAGTGTGGGCAGGCATAGTATTCCAAATGCTTCCGGGAGCTAATTCTGTCATACCCATTTGTATTTGACAGGTTTGTACTACTTCATTTACCAGCATCTTATTAATAAAACGGTGGTTAGCTGTTTCCATTGTTCCTAGTTCCATGCAAATAGCATCTGCTTTGGTTACCTTTTTACAAGGATAAGAAGTGTGTGCTGTGGCCGAATTAAAGTAGAATTTGGCCGGTTTGCTACTGTCTTTGCTTGAGAATATAATATTTCTATCTCCCGAGCCGATATACAACGCTTCTTTTTTGTCTAGTTCAAAGGTTTCGTTTCCAACAGTAATCATCCCTTTTCCTTCGCCTACATTAAAAATGCCTATTTCTCGGCGAGAAGTAAAGTAATCTGCTTTTAAGGGGTCGATAGTTTCTAAAGTGAGTTTTTCTTTTACAGGCATAGCCCCTCCAACAATAAGGCGGTCGTACATGGAGTAAACCATGTTTACTTCATCGGCTGTAAAGATTTTGTTTATAAGAAAATCTTTTCTAAGTCTTTCTGTTCCATAACTTTTTGCATCATCCGGATGCGATGCATAGCGCAATTCGTAATTTGTTTTCATATAATTTATTTTTTTAATTAAGAAACTAGCTAATAATAGCAGGTTTCATTTGTTTTTTATTTTTCAAGGATAACAAAAATAATAAAAAATAAGCACTTTTTAAGTATAAGTAGGAATTATTCTTGAAAGCGTTTAATCAGATTGTAGGCTTGATATATGCCAAGTTCTCCTGCTTTGCTCAAGTCTGCTAAGGCCTTCTCTTTTTGGTTGATGAACAGGTAAGCAATGGCTCTGTTAAAATAAGCTTCGGCAAATTTGTTGTTAATAGATAGAGCTTGTGTATAATTATCTATTGCTTTAGTATATTCTTTTTGTTCAAAAAAACAGTTAGCTTTATTGTACCATGCATAGCTAAAGTTTGGTGCTAAGTCAATTACTTTTTGGTAGTTATCTAATACCGTAGAATAAAGAAGGGCTGTTTTTTTATTGTCGATAGTAATTGTGTTGTCTTTTTGAGAAAGTATTTTTTTGTTATTTAATTCATATTCAATGGCTTTTAGAAGAATGTTTGCTTTGCAAAAATAAGCCAATTCAAAGTCGTTGTTTATCTTAATAGCTTGGTTAAAGTCGGCTAATGCAGCATCGTGGTTTTGAACCAATGCGTAGTGTATGCCTCGTTCAAAATAGAGTTGAGCTGTAGAGGGTTGTTGTTTAATTTTTTCGCTTAGGGCTGCAATAGTGTTAAAATGAATCTCTATCAAATTAGTTGTTAGTGGAGCTTCTTGGTTGCTAAGCAAAAGAGAGCTGTTGTTTTTTTGTTTGTATTCTTCCAGTAAAACATCGTAATTAGATAGTTGTCGCAGGTTGTCATTTGGAGAGTAAAAGCTAATTAGATAGTTATTTTTTATTTTTACATGCGTGTAGTTATTTTGTATAGAACCTCTAATTTTATCGTTGTATTTAAAATTAATATCGGCACTACTATCAAATTCTTTTATTTTTTCTACAATAGCACTTTGGTTGTTGGCTATTTGTTCTTTTTGATTAAGCTCTTTTTTTAATTTTTTTTGAATAGCGTTTTTATCTTCCAGTAATTTTTGAGCACGGTATCTGTCAATCGATGCTTGACGTATATTTCCTAAGCCTTCATCGGCATCGGCTCGACCATAGTAGGCGGGTACAAAATAAGGGTATTTTTCAATTAGGTATTTAAAATCGTTTTTTGCTTGTTTGTAATTTTTAATACTCACAGAAACCAGTCCTCGTTGGTAACGAGCTTCGTCAAAATCAGTATCAATAGTTAATAGCGTTGAATAATCTTCAATCGCTTTGTTTAAATCTCCTAATTCTGTGCGTAAAAGCGCCCTGTTAAATAAGGCTTGTGTATTTGTGCTATCAATTTCCAATGCTTTGCGGTAATCGCTTAAAGCTTCTTTGTACTTGTAAAATCGGTAGTTAAGTATCCCTCTATTAATATAATGAGCTATGTTTTTAGATTTGTTTGCAATGGCTTTATTATAGTCCGATAAAGCGTTTTTATCATCGTTTTGTAGTAGGTGAATTAAGGCCCTTGCTCCCAAAAAATCAGGATTTGTACTGTCTTTTTCAACAGCACTGTTAAAAGATTCAAATGCCTTTAGTGTGTCTCCCTGTTGTAAATAGATATTTCCTTTTTCAACCTGGAGTAAATTTCCTAATGTTGATTTTTTTGATTGAAGAAATTCGATGTCTTTTAGTGCTTTGTTATATTCTTTTGTTTGTTCATAACATTCAATTCTATGTAACAGATAGTATTCGTTATCCGGACCAAACTCTAGCGCTTTAGTAAAATCAATTTCAGCCAGAGAGTAATTCCCCATCCGTTTGTAAGCATATCCTCTAGCATAGTATGCTGTGGGCAAAAAAGGATTAATCTCGAGAGCTTTAGAGCAATCGATGCTTGCTCCTAAAAAATCTTCCAACTGAATTTTAGCAATTGCTCGGTAGTAGTAGGGCTCGTGTAAATGGGGTTTTGTTTCTATTATTTGATTAAAATAAAGAATTGAGAGCACGTAATCATCAAAAAATAAGGCACTTTTCCCGTTATTTAACAGTCGGTTGGTATTAATCTGACTGCTTGCCGAAAAAATTATACATAAATAGCAGCAATATATTAGCGTGCGTTTCATTCACACAATTTAGTTAGAAATTGTAGGTGTGTAATAAGAATTCAGTTTAGTCAAGTATTTCGTCTTTAGCTTCGGGGTCTGCTGTTTCTTCCAAACAACCGTTTATTATTTGAAAGTTGTTCGGAATTTCAAATTTTTCTGATTGAGAATAACCTAATTCCTTGTCGGCATATATTTTTTTCATATACAACGCCCATATAGGTAAAGCCATAGCTGCTCCTTGACCATCAGCAGTAGAGTCGAAATGAATACCTCTATCTTCGCCACCAACCCACGATCCCGACACTAAACTTGGAGTAAAGCCAATAAACCATCCATCGGAGTTGTTTTGTGTAGTTCCTGTTTTTCCGCATGCTTCAGCGGTAATATTATATTTGTATCGCACACGCACCCCCGTACCTCCGTTTATTACGCCTTGTAGCATGTGAATCATTTTGTAAGAGGTGCTTTCGTTGATAATTTCTTTCATTCTTGGAGTAAAAGTTGCAATAACATTTCCGTTATTATCTTCAATACGAGTTACATAAAGCGGTTCAACTCTAAGTCCTTTATTGGGGAAAGTGGTGTAAGCATCAACCATTTCGGCTAAAGATATTTCTACCGGTCCTAAACAAAGAGAAACAACAGGGTCGATATTGCCGGTTACACCAAAAGAATGCATAAGTTTTACTAAAGCTTCCGGAGTATATAAACTCATTACATAAGCTGAAATCCAGTTATTTGAATTAGCTAATCCCCAACGTAATGTTACCGATTGCCCCATACGTGATTTAGAACCGTTTTTGGGAGTCCAATCTTCTCCGGTTGCAGTTCTGAGTGTGTAGGGTTGATTGATAACTTCATCGCAGGGAGACATACCTTCTTCCATAGCTAAAGTATAAAGGTACGGTTTTATGGTTGAGCCTACTTGCCTGCGTCCAACAGAAACCATATCATATTGAAATTGAGAAAAATTTGGTCCGCCAACGTATGCTTTAACGTGACCGTTAAAAGGACACATAGACATAAAACTGCATCGCAAAAAGTATTTTTGGTAACGGATAGAATCCATCGGACTCATCAAGGTATCTTTCATCCCTTTGTAAGTAAATATTTCCATAGGGATTTTTGTGTTAAATACTTTTTTTATTTCTTGGTCGGTAGCACCGGCTCTTTTCATACTCATGTATCTATCGCTTTGTCGCATGCTTTTATTCATCGCATCGATAATTTGTTGTTTAGACAGTAGGCGTGAAAATGGCGCATAACTACGGTTTTTCTTTTCTATAAAAAATTTCTCTTGTAAAAATTGGATGTGTTCTTGTACGGCTTCTTCAGCATATTGTTGCATGCGAGAGTCAATTGTTGTGTAAATTTTTAACCCATCGGTGTAAATGTTGTATTTAGAGCCATCGGGTTTTTTATATTTTTCGCAAAATCCATATAAAGGATTAGTTTTCCATGCAATTGAATCTTCGTGGTATTTTTGCATTTGCCAACTGGCATAATCATCTCTATCAGGTTCTTTTGCTATAAGCATCAGGCGTAGGTGTTCTCTAAAATACGGAGCCATACCTGTTTTATGATCTACTTTTTGAAAATCGGTTATCAATGGAATTTGTTTTATAGAGTCATATTCTTGTCTGGTTATATAATCTGCTTTACGCATTTGGTCTAATACTACATTACGTCTGCCTTGAGTACGTTCAATATGCCTCATAGGGTTAAAGTAGGAGGGATTTTTACACATACCGATTAAGGTAGCGGCCTGTTCAACCGTTAGTTTATCGGGAGTTGTATTGAAATAAACTTGCGAAGCCGATTTGATACCCACCGCATTGTATAAAAAATCAAATTGGTTGAGGTACATGGCAATTATTTCTTCTTTGGTATAATATTTCTCTAGCTGAACAGCTATAACCCATTCAATAGGTTTTTGTAAACTGCGTTCAATTATGTTTGATGCATGAGGCGACCAAAGTAATTTGGCCAATTGTTGGGTTATTGTACTACCTCCTCCGGCACTTTTACGTTGAAAAATACCTCGTAAAACAATAGAACGAACCAACGATATACCATCAATGCCGGAATGACTTTCGAAACGCGCATCTTCTGTTGCAATCAGAGCTTTAATTACATTAGGCGAAATTTCGTTGTAGCGTACACTTACTCGGTTTTCTTTACTTTGAAAGTATCGGCCTAATAACTGCATATCCGATGAGTAAATTTCTGTAGCAAATTTATTTTTAGGGTTTTGAAGTTCAACAACTTCCGGCATATAACCAATCCATCCGTTAGCAATGGCTGTAAAAAGTAAACCGATTAACAACAAGCCTATGCCAAATACCAACCAAAATATTTTGAGGTATTTTTTAATTAGAGGAGTAGTCGTTTTTTTCATGTTATTATTTATTGCTATTGTTTTAATTGTGAAATGCAAAAATACTATTTTTGAAGTTAAACATCAATCTTTGTTGTTTAAACTTCCTTTAAATATTATTATATCTGATATATTCGTTGTTGTTCTTCTAAAAACGAATCTTGTTAATAAATTTACTCCTTAAAGCTTTACTCAAAAATGATTATGCTTATCTTTGTTGGCTGAAATTTAAAATATTAAACGTATGAAAGCATTTGTATTTCCCGGTCAAGGTGCTCAATTTGTAGGTATGGGTAAAGACCTTTATGAAACATCAACTTTAGCAAAAGAATTGTTTGAGAAAGCAAACGAAATTTTAGGATATCGTATTACTGATTTAATGTTCGCAGGTACAGACGAAGACTTGCGTCAAACAAAAGTAACACAACCGGCAATTTTTTTACACTCGGTTATTACTGCTAAAACACTAGGAGCAGAATTTAATCCGGAAATGACTGCCGGTCACTCTTTAGGCGAATTTTCGGCTTTAGTGGCCGCAGGAGCTATGAGTTTTGAAGACGGTTTGTCGTTAGTATATAAACGTGCTATGGCTATGCAGGCAGCTTGCGAAAAAGTTCCCGGAACCATGGCTGCAGTACTTGGTTTAGCCGACGAAATTGTGGAAGAAGTATGTGCTTCTATTCCGGAAGTGGTTGTTGCGGCAAATTATAACTGTCCGGGACAATTGGTAATTTCCGGTTCTATTGAGGGAATTGATAAAGCCTGCGAAGCTCTATTGGCTAAAGGTGCCAGACGAGCTTTGAAACTGCCTGTAGGTGGTGCTTTTCACTCACCATTAATGGAACCTGCTCGTATTGAATTGGAAGCTGCAATTGCTGCAACGACGATTAATAAACCAATCTGTCCGGTATACCAAAATGTAAATGCCAAACCGCAAACAGATCCTCAAACTATAAAAGCAAATTTAATAGCTCAATTAACTGCTCCGGTTCGTTGGACTCAGTCAGTACAAAATATGGTTGCCGATGGCGCCACTTCGTTTCGTGAGTTAGGTCCTGGTAAAGTATTACAAGGATTGGTAGGTAAAATTGCTCCGGGAGTAGAAGTGGGGTAATCAAAAATGAAAAAATTAAAGAATGAAGAAAATTAAAATAATATTCTTTTCATTCTTTTCATTTTCTTAATTCTTTTAATTAAAAAAAATGTTTAGATCACATACCTGCGGGCAACTCCGCATAGAACAAGTAGGAAGTCAGGTTACATTAGCCGGATGGGTGCAACGTACCCGTAAACTGGGAGGGATGACCTTCGTAGATTTACGTGATCGTTATGGACTAACTCAGTTGGCTTTTGATGAGGCGGTAAATAAAGAACTTAGCGACAAAGCTCAAAAGCTGGGTCGTGAGTATGTAGTTCAAGTTATAGGAACAGTAGCAGAACGCAGTAGTAAGAATGCCAAAATGCCTACCGGGGATATTGAAATAATTGTATCTGAATTAATTATTTTAAATGTGTCGGAAACTCCTCCTTTTACTATCGAAGACGAAACCGATGGGGGTGATGAGTTGCGTATGAAATACCGTTACCTCGATTTACGCCGTAATGCGGTGCGTAAGAATTTGGAGTTACGTAATCGACTTTGTTTTGAAACGCGTAATTATTTGATTCAGAAAGATTTTATTGAAACAGAAACACCTGTACTGATCAAATCAACCCCCGAAGGAGCTCGTGATTTTGTGGTGCCATCGCGTATGAATCAAGGCGAGTTTTATGCCTTGCCTCAGTCTCCGCAAGTTTTTAAACAATTGTTGATGGTTGCAGGTTTTGATCGGTACTTTCAAATAGTGAAATGTTTCCGTGATGAAGATTTGCGTGCTGACCGTCAGCCGGAGTTTACGCAAATAGATTGTGAGATGGCTTTTATAGAGCAAGAAGATATTCTAAATACCTTTGAAGGATTGGTAAAAGCTATTTTCAAAAATGTAAAAGGAATTGAATTCTCAGCCGATTTTCCTCGTATGTCTTATGCTGATGCCATGGAGTTTTATGGCTCCGACAAGCCTGATATCCGTTTTGATATGCGCTTTGTAGATTTAAGTGCTATAGCTAAAAACCGCGATTTTGGCGTTTTTAATGATGCTGAATATATAGGAGCTATATGTGCTGAAAATTGCGCAACTTACACTCGTAAAGAGTTGGATGGTTTGACAGAATTTGTTAAACGTCCTCAAATTGGAGCAAAAGGATTGGTTTATGTGCGATATGAGGCTGATGGAATATTAAAATCTTCGGTAGATAAATTTTATAATCAAGATGATTTGAAAGTTTGGGCTGAAAAGTTGGGTGCTAAACCGGGCGATTTAATTTTGGTACTTTCGGGAGAAAAAGATAAAACTCTAAAACACCTTGGTGAACTTCGTTTAGAAATGGGTAGCCGTATGGGTTTACGCAACAAAGATGTGTTTAAACCTTTGTGGGTAATCGATTTCCCTTTGTTGGAGTGGGATGAAGATCATCAACGTTTCTCAGCAATGCATCACCCATTTACAGCGCCTAAACCGGAAGATATTGGCTTATTGGAAACCAATCCTGCAGCTGTTCGTGCTAATGCTTACGATTTGGTTATTAATGGTGTTGAATTAGGCGGTGGTTCTATTCGTATATACGACAAAGATTTACAAGCGTTAATGTTTAAAACACTTGGTTTTACAAAGGAAAAAGCAGAATACCAATTCGGATTTTTGATGAATGCTTTTAAATTTGGGGCACCACCGCATGGGGGTATTGCTTTTGGACTTGACCGCTTTGTTTCTTTGTTGGCCGGTTTGGATAGTATTCGTGACTGCATTGCTTTCCCTAAAAACAATTCGGGAAGAGACGTGATGATAGATGCCCCATCTTTAATAGATGATGAGCAATTAAAAGAACTAAATTTAATTGTAAATTTACCGAAATAACCTTTGTAGGTTTAAATTTAGTAAATCATAAAAACAAATAACGCCCGTAAGTTTTACTTACGGGCGTTATCTGTATATTATAATGTTGTCCTTTATTTTAGTACTAACTTTTTTGTTACCGTTTTACCGTTTTGAGTAAGTTTAACAATATAAGTACCTTTTGCTAAACTGTTAACATCAATATATTCAGTACCTTTAACTGTTTTGGTTAAAACTAACTTACCTCCCAAGCTAAACATATTAATCATAACAGTTTCGTCGCCGGCATTAATATAAAAGCCTTCTGTAGCAGAACTTGGATATGTAGTTACAGAACCGGTACTTGTTGAAGGTTCAATTTGAGCGTAGCTTAAGTTAACAAAGAATAGTATTGAAAAAAGTAATATATATATTTTACGCATTGGTGTAGTAACTTGATTTATTTGGTTGCAAAATTAAGTCTATTTTAATAATTATAACAGATAAAAAGCAAATTTGTTGTCTAATAATAGCCTTAATAAACAATATTAAAACTTTTTAACAGTATAAAACTATTTTATTTAACATATAATTTTTTAGTAATGGATTTTCCGTTAGAACTAATCTTAACTAAAAAAGTTCCTTTACCAATAGTGTTTACACGAATATATTCAGTGCCGGTAACTTCTTTTTCTATCAATAATTCGCCTGATACGGATATGACAGATACTCTCACATTTGAATCTCCCGCATTTACATAAAAACCATCCACTGTTGGGTTAGGATATGTTTTAACTGCTTCTATTGCGTTCTCAATAACCGGTAAAGCTGTACGGTTAATCATAGAATAGTGTACCGTTGTGTTAACAGTTGCTTGAATGCCATTTAAAGAAAATGTAGAAAGAGTCCAACCAACTCCGTCTCCATCATATAAAATAGCAGAAGCAGTTTTATTATCTACATTATAAGTTAATACCGTTTTTTTGAAATTTTCCCAAGCACTGCCATTGTTAAGAGAAATAATTTTTTCGGTTAAACGAAAAGAAGCGTCATATTGAGAAATTTCCTTTATTGAATCAACCCAAATGCCATCTCTCGATGCAAAGGTTATTTTTTCGGTAGCATCTTGATTGGAATTGTACGTTGTAACGGTTTTAATTGAATCGGATAATTGCCAAACACTTCCATTAATTTTGTAAATTTTTTCAATACAAATATCGTTAACAGGGTAAATATATTCCGATTTTAAAGAATCAATAAATATTGATAGGGTGCTGTCCCATTTTGCGGTTATGCTTGTATCTAAAATGTTATTAATAGAATAAGTATATGTTTTTTTCGAAACCGGAATTAACGAAAGATTATTTAAATTGATAAAATAGTTAGTTTCTTGGCTTACATACTCATTATCTAAGGTGCAAATTGTTTTAGAAACAGTTGCAGATGTAGTGCCAACGTAAGGAATAGTGGCAGTTCCTATAGCAATGATACTATCAACCACTTGATTGGTAGTTGTAGTTGTGGCAAACCTAAAGTTGGGGTTTTGAGCATATAGCTGGCTGAATAATGCCGCTAGTATCATCAGAATAATTTTTCTCTTTATATTGCTCATGTTGAAATTGTAAAAAATGTTTAAATGAAACAGCACAAAGTTAATAAATGTAATTTTAATTAACAAGATATTAACCGATAATTTTTCAATATTTTTCTATAAAAACAGCTGTTCTATAACATCTTTATACATTTCTTGGATTAGATTTCGTTTAAGTTTAAGGGTAGGTGTTAAAATGCCGGTTTGTTGTGACCATTCGTCGGCAATTAATTTAAATTTTTTAACTTGTTCCCAATCGCCAAAATTATGATTGTATTTTTTTAATTCACGTTTGTATCGGTCAATAATATCTTTATTATCAACTATTTCGCTTGGCGTTGTATAGGGAATTTTATGATTTTTACAATAGGTTTGTAAAAAGTGGAAGTCCGGAAGTATCAAAGCGGCAGCAAATTTTTGATTTTCGCCTAAAACAAGCATGTTTTCTATAAATGGAGATTCACAACATTTTTCTTCAATTTTTTGAGGATTAATGTATTTGCCAAAAGAAGTTTTAAAGATACTTTTTATTCGTCCGGTAATTTTTAACAATCCTTCGGGTGTAATTATTCCCATATCGCCGGTGTGTAACCAACCCTCTTTATCAATTACTTCGGCTGTTCGTTCAGGTTCTTTGTAATAGCCTAACATAACATTGTGTCCTCTACAACAAATTTCGTTATTTTCAGCAATTTTTATTTCAACGCCTTTTAATGGAGGTCCAACTGTACCTGCTTTACGTTGGTTTTTACCTTTATCGCTAACAGCAATTACCGGAGATGATTCGGTTAATCCGTATCCTTCAAAAACAGGCATACCAATGGCCGAAAAAAATGAAGCCATATGTGGTTGTATGGCTGAACCACCAGATACAACTAAGTCAAAATTTCCTCCTATGGCATCTTTCCATTTACTGTAAATCAACTTATCTGCTATTCTATGCTGTAAGTTGTAAAGGGATGTGTTGCCTTCAATTTTATATTTCTTAGCAAGATTAAATGCCCAGTAGTAAAGTTTCTTTTTGAAAAACGGTTGTTTTTTACCTGCATCATAAAGTTTGTCGTAAATTTTTTCCAACAATCTTGGTACACAAGTCATTATAGTTGGATTTATTTCTTTTATGTTATCAGCTATCGTCGCTATACTTTCAGCATAATACACCGAGATTCCTCTATATTGGTACAGATACACCAACATTCGCTCATATACGTGACAAAGAGGTAAAAAGCTCAATGCCGTGCGACACCATTCGGCAGGAATATGAGAAACGCTTTTAAAATTATTTACAAAATTACTGTGAGAGAGCATTACTCCTTTTGGATTGCCTGTGGTACCTGAAGTATAGATAATGGTTGCCATATTGTTTTCATTAATACCGGCTTTTAGCCCTTCTACTTTTTCCAGATTATGATTGGCTTTTCCAAGTGCTTCCAATTGTTCGAAAAATGGAAAAACACCTTGATCTATAAAGGTGTATACGTGCTGTAACGATTTGATTTGAGGTAAGATGGGCTCAATTTTAGTGCGTAATTCTTTACCTTCAATAAATACCAACTTTACTTCGGCATGATTAAAAATGTAACGATAATCATCTTGACTAATAGTGGGATAAATAGGCACGGAGATAGCCCCAATTTGCATGGCGGCCATATCTAATATATTCCATTCCGGACGGTTACCACTGATAATGGCAATTTTATCTCCTTTTTCTATTCCCAGTTTTAAAAATCCGTAGCTGATATTATTTATTTTTGTTGCATATTCCTGTATGCTTATTTTTTTCCATTCTCCATTTTTTTTGTAGCCAAAAGCAGCTTCTTGTTTCGGACTGTTTTCCAAATAATATGGAACGAGGTCGAAAATGCGTTTTACTTCCATCATACAATTAATAGTTAAAAATTATTAGTTAATAGTGAAGAATAAAAATTGAAGTTTCTCATTTATCCTTAACTATTTACCGTTTACTGTTTGTTACGCTTTTACATATTTCCACAATTACCTCTACTGATTTTTCCATACTTTGTACAGGTACATATTCATATCTTCCGTGAAAATTATGTCCACCGGCAAAGATATTGGGGCAGGGTAGTCCCATATACGACAAGCGTGCACCGTCAGTACCTCCACGAATCGGTTTTATGATTGGTTGAACACCAACTGCAAGCATGGCTTCTTTGGCTAATTCAACCACATGCATCACGGGTTCAATTTTCTCCAACATATTGTAATATTGGTCTTTGATTTCAATTTCAATGCTTTGAGCACCGTATTTGGTGGCAATGATTGCTGCCTTTGCTTGCATGGTTTGTTTGCGAGTCTCAAATTTTGCACGGTTGTGGTCGCGAATGATATAATGTAATTTTGTTTCTTCTACGTTGCCTTTCATTTCATTGAGGTGATAAAAACCTTCGTACCCACTTGTCTTTTCCGGCACTTCTTCTTTTGGCAAGGATTGGATAAACTCTTGTGCAATATGCAGGGAATTAATCATTTTGCCTTTGGCATAGCCCGGATGTATATTTTTGCCTTTGAGGGTAATTTCGACTCCTGCCGCATTGAAATTTTCGTATTCCAATTCGCCAATTTGTCCACCATCCATGGTATACGCCCAATCAGCACCAAATTTAGCCACATCAAAATGGTTTGCTCCTTCACCAATTTCTTCATCGGGCGTAAAGCAAATACGTATTTTTCCGTGTTTTATTTCAGGATGATTTACTAGGTATTCCATGGCCGTAACAATTTCTGTTATACCCGCTTTGTCATCAGCACCTAGTAGGGTTTTCCCGTTGGTAACTATCAAATCTTGACCGATATATTGTTTTATTTCCGGAAATTCGGAGGGGGAAAGTAGGATGTTTTCTTCCTTGTTTAGGAAAATGTCTTTGCCATCATAATTTTGGATGATTTGAGGACTAATACCTTCGGCAGTCATATCCGGACTCGTATCCATATGCGAAACAAAACCAATAACAGGAGCATCATTATTACTATTAGCAGGGAGTGTAGCCATTACATAGCCATGCTCGTCCAAACTGATATCCTCCAGTCCAATTTCTGTTAATTCTTTAGTTAGGTAAATGGCAAAAGTCATTTGCCCGTTAGTGCTGGGTGTTGTTTTTGTTTTTGTGTCGGAAGTAGTAACGAATGACACATATTTTAAAAATCGTTCAGTCAAATACATAATAAAAATTGTATTTTTTGCACAAAAATAGTAAAAATATGCAATTTGGGTGTTAAATGGTTGAAATGTTATGAACAGAAAAAACCCTATCTTTGCACCCATGCAACAATTTCAACTAACTGATTTTCTACCTACCACCAAAAAAGAGCTTGAAATACGAGGTTGGGAAGAAGTGGATGTAGTCCTGTTTTCGGGCGATGCTTATATCGACCACCCTTCTTTTGGGGCGGCGGTAATTGGTCGTCTGTTGGAGTCTATGGGTTTGCAGGTAGCTATTGTGCCGCAACCCGATTGGCGTGGTGACCACCGCGACTTTAAAAAAATGGGGAAACCCCGTTTGTTTTTTGCCATCACGGCCGGTTGCATGGATTCCATGGTAAATCATTATACCGCTAATAAACGCTTGCGTTCAGACGATGCCTACTCTCCTGATGGACGACCGGGATTACGTCCGGATTATGCCACAATTACTTACGCTAAGATTATCAAACAATTATATCCGGATGTTCCTTTGTTAATAGGAGGAATAGAAGCATCCCTTCGTCGCTTTACGCACTACGATTATTGGTCGGATTCTTTAAAGCCTTCGATTTTGATTGATTCGAAGGCAGACCTCCTTGTTTATGGGATGGGAGAACTTCCTATACGAGAAATAATTAGTCAATTACGTGCCGGAAAAAGTTTTCAACAATTGACAAATATTCCGCAAACGGCATACGTGTCAAATGCCTATGAATACAATGCGAATAGTGGTACCGAAGGTGTCAAGAATATATCTTCGCATGAACTGTGTTTGAAAGATAAAAAATTGTACGCTGCCAACTTCCAACATATTGAGGAAGAGTCGAATAAATACCACGCACAAATTTTAGTGCAAGCAGTGGGAAATAAGTTGGTAGTAGTAAATCCGCCTTATCCACCCATGAGTGAAGCAGAAATTGATGCTTCATTCGATTTGCCTTTTACCCGCCAACCCCATCCAAAATATAAAGGCAAGACTATTCCGGCTTTTGAGATGATTAAATTCTCCGTGAATATGCATCGTGGTTGTTTTGGAGGTTGTTCGTTCTGTACAATCTCAGCACATCAGGGTAAATTTATTTCCTCACGATCCAAAGCTTCTATTTTGAAAGAAGTAAAAGCCATTACGCATATGCCTGATTTTAAAGGTTATATAAGTGACCTTGGCGGGCCGTCAGCTAATATGTACAAGATGCAAGGTTATGATTTGGAAGTCTGTTATAAGTGTAAAAAACCTTCGTGTATCTATCCGGTGGTTTGTCCGAATTTGAATACCAACCACCAACCGATATTGGATATTTTTAAGGAAGTAGATATGTTGCCTAGCATAAAAAAATTATTTATTGGTAGCGGTATTCGTTACGATTTATTGTTACACAGAGCTAAAGACGAGAATGAGAATAAAAGTCATGCTGATTATATGCAAGAACTTATAGAAAAGCATGTTTCGGGCAGATTAAAAGTGGCACCGGAGCATACTTCCGACGAGGTACTAAAACTCATGCGAAAGCCATCCTTTCAACTTTTTAAAGAATTTAAGAAACACTTTGACCGTATAAACAACAATGCAGGCTTAAATCAACAATTGATACCGTATTTTATTTCCTCACATCCGGCTTGCCATGATGAACATATGGCAGAATTAGCTTGCGAAACCAAGCAGTTGCATTTTCAGTTGGAACAAATACAAGATTTTACGCCAACGCCCATGACTTTAGCTACTGAAATCTATTATTCAGGCTATCATCCCTATACTTTAGAACCGATTTATATTGCTAAAACAAAAGAACAGAAATTGAGTCAACGGCAGTTTTTCTTTTGGTACAAAAAAGAATTTAGACAGCAGATAATGAATGTCTTACGAAAAATGAAACGGGAAGATTTGGTAAAGAAGTTGTTTGGCAGATAAAGTTCCTCTAACCCTCCTCTAAAGCGGACAAGCTCTAAAGGGATTTTTTAGCGAACGTATTAGGGTTATAGTTTCTCACAAAGAAAACTGTCCAAAAACAAAGAAGAACGCAAATGAAACAAATAACACAAATTGTCGCAAATCATATATTGCTTATTATCTGATTGCTACAAATTTTCTTTTGTGTTAATTTGCGTCATTTGTG